>CAYGKX010000187.1:0-7771 GCA_964350225.1 uncultured Rhodospirillaceae bacterium
TGGCGGCGGCGGGTCGTACGATCCGCAGACCGTCAACAGCACCTGGAACTGGGCAGCCCAGGAAGTCATCTCCGCCTTCGACACGGACAGCGACGTCCTGCATTTCGACTGGCTCGCGGCGAGCTCGGTCGAGATCACGGAGGTCGACGACGATCTGGTGATCGACGTCCTCGGTAGCGGAGGCCAGCGCTACGTCCTCGAAGGCCTCCAGGCCGAAGACCTGTCGGCCGCCAACCTCTCGGCGGCTGCCTACAACCCGATCCTCGACGCCAATGGCGGGATCGTCGACCAGCTGAGTGCGCTCGGCAACGACGACCTGATCTAGGCGGCGGGCCAGCGCCGGCGGCGGTCATCCCCCCTCGCCGCCGTCGGCGCGTCCCCGCTTTTTCGAGACCTCGGGAGACATCGAATGACGCAGACACGCGATCCCGCCAGCCGGAATTCAGCAGACAGGCCCCCTGCCACGCGCGACACCGCCTCCCGCGCCCGCCGGGCGCTGTGGACGGCCATCCTCTTCAGCCTGGTCATCAATCTTCTGATGCTCACGGCGCCCCTCTATATGCTGCAGGTCTTCGACCGGGTGATCGTCAGCCGAAGCCTGGAGACGCTGCTCTATCTCAGCCTTTTCGCCGGCGTGGCTCTGCTCGTCATGTGGGTGCTCGACCTGTGCCGCTCGGCGGTCATGGCGTCGGTCGCGGTCTGGATGGAGCGGCGCCTCGGCGGCGACGCGCTGGGCGGCGCCGTCGCCCGCGCGTCTTCGGAACGCGCCGGGGCGGCGCGTACCCTGCGCGATCTCGCGACCGTGCGCGGTTTCCTGACCGGGCCGCATCTCTTCGCCGTTTTCGACGCGCCCTGGATGCCGCTGTTCCTCGGGCTTGTGTTCCTCCTGCACCCGACCCTCGGCTGGATCGCGCTCGCCGGCGCCCTCTTCCTTTTCGCACTCGCCATCGCAAACGAATTGCTGGCGCGCCGACCGGCCGCTCGCGCCGCCGCGGCCGACATCGAAGCGACCCGTATGGCAGAGACCGCCGTTCGCAATGCCGACAGTCTGACGGCGATGGGCATGACCGACGGCGCCGTCGCCCGCTGGACCGACGCCAACGACCGGGCCCTCTCCGCGCACAAGACGGCGGCGGGCCGCAGCAGCGCCATCGCCGGCACGGCGAAGTCGCTGCGGCTCGCGCTCCAGATCGCCGTCATGGGCGCCGGCGCCTATCTCGTCCTCGCCGACAACCTGACCGGCGGCGCCATGATCGCCGCCTCGATCCTCGTCGCCCGCGCCCTCTCGCCGGTCGAACAGGCGATCGGCGGCTGGCGCACCGCGATGGCCGCGCGCGCCGCCTGGAAGCGGGTCGGCGAGGCGATTTCCGCCGGCGGCCGGAAACGGCCGATGTCCCTGCCGAAGCCGGCCGGCGCGCTGTCCGTCGAAGGGCTGCGCTACGCACCGCCCGGCAGCACGCGCACGACCCTCAACGGGGTCGGCTTCCAGCTCGCGCCGGGTGAGAGCCTGGGGCTGATCGGACCGACGGCGGCCGGCAAGTCGACCCTCGCCCGGCTCCTCGTCGGCAGCATCGGCGCCCAGGTGGGCCAGGTCCGGCTGGACGGTGCCGACGTCGCCGCCTGGGAGGCGCGGGACCGCGGCCCCCATGTCGGCTATCTCGCCCAGGATGTCGAACTCGTCGACGGGACTGTGGCGGAGAATATCTCGCGCCTCGGCCCCGTCGATGCCGAAGCCGTCGTCGCGGCCGCCCGGGCGGCGGAGGTGCACGAGCTGATCCTCGGCCTGCCCGACGGATACGAGACACGCATCGGTGCCGGCGGCGTCATCCTGTCCGGCGGCCAGCGTCAGCGGATCGGCCTCGCCCGTGCGCTCTACGGCGACCCGGCGCTTGTCGTGCTGGACGAACCGAACGCCAGCCTCGACCAGGCGGGCGAAGCGGCTCTCGTCCGCGCGATCGACCGCCTTCGCACCCGGGGCGCGACCCTGGTCGTCGTCTCACACCGCCCGTCGCTGCTCCGCAATCTCGACAAGGTGCTGATCCTCCAGGAGGGCCGGGTCGAACGGTTCGGCCCCCGCGAGGAAGTGATGTCCCTTGTCGCGCCCCAGCGCCGCCGTCCCGTTGCCGTAGCCGGAGCCTGAGCCATGACCGATCGAACCGAGAAGACAGCAGAAGCCCCTCGCCCGCCGATCCGGCGTGCTGCCGCAACCGGCCTCATCACCCTCGGGATCTTCGGCGGAGCGTTCCTGGTGTGGGGCGCCCTCGCGCCGATGGACAGCGCCGCGGTCGCACCCGGCACGGTCGGCATCGACACCAACCGCAAGACCGTCCAGCATCTGGAGGGCGGGATCGTCAGCGATATCAAGGTCCGCGAGGGCCAGTCGGTCGCCAAGGGCCAGGTCCTCGTCACCCTCGATACGACGAAGGCGCGATCCCAGATCCGGCTGCTCGACGCCCAGATCGCCTCGCGCCGGGACCAACTCAAGTTCCTGAAACAGGAAATCGACGATACCGACGGCCTCTTGAAGAAGGGCCTCGCAACCAAGCCCCGCCTTCTGGCCCTGCTGCGCAAGCGGGTGGAGCTTCAGGGAGAGATCCGGCAATTCACCGCGGAGCGCGACGCTGCCCGGGACGTCGTCCGGCGCGCCGTGGTGCGCGCCCCGCTGGCCGGGCGGGTCGTGGGGCTGAAGATCCATACCGCCCAGGGCGTCATCCGCGCGGGCGACCCGATCCTGTCGATCGTGCCGAAAGACGAGCGGTTGGTCGTCGAAGCCCGGGTCGACCCGAACGACATCGACGTCGTCAAGCCCGGCCTGACCGCCCGGGTGCGCCTCACCCCCTACAACGCCCGCAGCACACGGCCGATCGACGGGCGCATCGTCTGGGTCTCGGCGGACAGCATGACCGACGAAAAGACGGGTGCTGGTTACTACCTCGCCCGGGTCGAGGTGCAGGGCCGCGCGGGCGGCAACCTCTATCCCGGCATGCCGGCGGAGGTGATGATCGTGACCGGCACGCGCAGCTTCCTCGGCTATCTGACCGCGCCGATCCGGAGAAGCCTGCGCCGGGCCTTCAAGGAGGAATAGGCGATACGGATCAGGTCCCGGCGAATTTCGGCGGCCGCTTCTCGTGGAACGCGGCCACCCCTTCCCGGAAGTCGTCGGACGTGCGGAGGCGCGCATAGCAGTGGCCCTCCATCTCGATGGCGACCGAAAGCGGCGCATCCTCGGTGTCGTTCAGGAGGCGCTTGGCGGTCCGTTGGGCGAGCGGCGAGAAGGTGCAGAGTTCGGCAACCAGCGCATCGGTGGCCGCCTCCAGCTCGTCGTCCGGCACGACCTCCGTCGCGATGCCCCAGGCAAGCGCCTGTTCCGCGTTGATCCGCCGGGAGCGCATGACGATGTCCTTTGTCCGGGTAATGCCGACGATCTTCTGGAGCCGGGCGGAGCCGCCCGAGCCGGGGATCTGCCCCAGCCGCTGCTCCGGCAGGGCATATCGGACGGTCTCCGACGCCAGCCGGAAATCGCAGGCAAGCGACAGTTCGAAGCCGACCCCGAAGCAGTAGCCGCGATTGGCGGCGATCACCGGTTTCTCGCAGCGCGCCGGCGCGGCGATGTTGTCGGCCAGCCGTGACACATGCTCGGGCGAGGCTTCCAGGAAGCCCTTGATGTAGCCGCCCGAGGAAAAATGCTCGCCCATGGCGCGCACCACGATGACCCGCACCCTGGGATCGGCATCCAGTCCCTCGAAGGCGTAGCGCAGCTCGTCCCGCTGCTCCATTGCGATGACGTTGAATTCGCCGTTGTCGAGGACGATGTCGCCGCGCTGTGCCTCTGTGTCTATGGCGACGGAGAAATTGTCGAAACTGGCGCCGTCGAGGTCGGGCAGCGCGGGGAGTGAGGTCATGGCGAATGCTCCGGATCGATCCGACGGAAAGGGACGGGCTGCGGAAGAGCAGCGGACCCGCGCCTGGTTGTCAACGCCGGCCGACGGTCAGCCGTCCGAGCCTGGCCGCGTCGCATATACGGCACCGCCGAGTGCCTGGTCGGTCGATGTGATTTCGATCCGGTTGACGTCGGCATGGGGCGGCAGATTAAGCGCGCCCATAAGCGCCGACGCGACATCCTCCGGCGCGAGGGCCCGATGCTTCTCGAAGAGGGTCCGGGCCATCGCCTCGCGGTCGTTGCCGAAAGAGGCGCTGAAGAACTCCGTCTGGACCCGGCCTGGCGCGATCTCCGTCACCCTTACGCCGCTGCCGGCGAGGTCGAGGCGGAGGCAATTCACGAAAGCGCGGAGCCCCGCCTTGGTCGCGGCATAGACGCTGGCGTTCGGCGCGGCGTAGGGGCCGAACATCGAGGTGATGAAAAAGACATGGCCCCGCCCGCGCTCGACCATGCCTGGAAGGAGTGCCCGGGTCGCGCCGAGCGCGCCCTTGAGGTTCACGTCGACGGAGGTCTCGAGCTCCTCCAGCGCCAGTTCCACGAACGGTGCGGACTGGGTCATCGCGCCCGCGTTGTTGACGAGGATATCCGCGTCCTGGGCCGACAGGGCCTCCACGGTCGCCGCCATGTCGGACAGGTCGAGGGACAGGGTCTCGCACCCGGTCTCCTCCCGTAACGCGGCGAGGCTGTCCGTCGATCGGGCGACCGCCGTCACCGCGATGCCCTCGGCGCACATCGCCCGGACGATCGCCGCCCCGATACCCCGGGAGGCGCCGGTGACGACGGCTGTCTCGTAGGGTCCGGTTCCTGCCACGCGGCCCTCCCCTACTGCACGTTGGAGAAGGCGGAGGGGATCAAGAGCGCGAGATCGGGGATGAAGGTCACCAGGAGCAGGACGACCACGCAGATCAGGAGCATCGGAAGCGACGCCCGGCTTGTCCGCTCCAGCGAAACCTTGCCGATGGCGCAGACGATGAAAAGGCAGAGCCCGACCGGCGGCGTCGCGAGGCCGATGACCAGGTTCAGCACGACGATAACACCGAAATGGACCGGGTCCAGCGAGAGGAGCTTGGCGATGGGCAGGAGGACCGGGAGCGACAGGATCATCGCCGCCAGCGGCTCCAGGAACAGGCCGAGGAAGAGCAGGAACAGGTTGATCAGGAGCAGCAGGACCACCGGGTCGTCGCTGATCGACAAGAGCGCCTTGGCCACCTGCGCCGGGATGTCGTCATAGGCGAAGACGACCGCGACCATCTTCGCGACGGCTGCGATGAGAAGGATGGCAGAGGTCAGGACGACGGCATCGCCCAGAGGCTTGCCGATCTCCCGCAGCTTCAGGGTGCGGTAGTAGAGGAGGCTGACGAAGAAGGCGTAGATGACCGCGACGGCCGCGGATTCCGTCGGCGTGAAGACGCCCGACAGGATGCCGCCCAGGATGATGATGGGCATCAGGAGAGCGGGGGTCGCGCGGCCGACGGCGACGACCCGCTCGCCCATCGGCGGCTTGGGGCTGGTCGGGTAGCCGCGCTTCCTGGCCACCCACCAGGCATAGACGAGCAGCGAGAAGCCGATCATCAGGCCGGGAATGATGCCGGCGAGGAAGAGCTTGGCGATCGAGGTGCCCGACAGGACGCCGAAGATGATCATGGTGATCGAGGGCGGGATGATCGGCCCGACGACCGACGTCACGGCCGTCAACGCCGCGGCATAGGCCTTGTCGTACCCCTCCTTCACCATCGCAGGAATGAGGACCGTGCCGAGGGCGGAGCTGTCGGCCGTCGCCGCGCCGCTGACCCCGCCGAAGAACATGCTCGCGACGACATTCACCAGCGACAGGCCGCCCCGCACATGGCCGACGAGCGCCCGGGCGCAGGCGACGATCCGGTCCGTGATGCCGCCCGCGTTCATCAGGTTTCCGGCGAGCACGAAGAGCGGAATGGTCAGGAGGATGAAGACGTTGGTCCCCGCGACCATGTGCTGCGGAAAGGCGAGGAGGAGGTCCGTCTTGTCGGTGAGGATGAGATAGGCCGTGCAGGCGACGGCCAGCGCGAGGGCGATCGGCACGCCGATCACCATGAAGGCGATGAAATTGCCGAGGAAGAGGCCCATGAGCGGGTCCCCTCGCCCACGGGCTCATGCCGCAGTTGCGCGGTATAGACCGCCTCGCCCGCGAGGATGCGGCGCACGCGAACGATCACTCCGAGGAAAAGGTGGATCGCGAGCAGGATCGCGCCGACCGGGACGGAGGCATAGAGCCAGTAGGAGGAGAAATTGAGCTCCTCGTCGGTGCCGGTAATCGCGCTCCAGATGAAGTCGAAGGCCGGCAGGGTCTGGATCGAATTCACCTCGGCAAACTTGAAGCCGTACCAGGTGAGGACGCCCAGCGTGCCGAGGATCGCCAGAAAGGCCAGGATCGTCAGGACCAATT
The DNA here is from genome assembly GCA_964350225.1 of uncultured Rhodospirillaceae bacterium. Classification (GTDB taxonomy): domain Bacteria; phylum Pseudomonadota; class Alphaproteobacteria; order Bin65; family Bin65; genus CAYGKX01. The sequence continues at coordinate 6,366 of CAYGKX010000187.1, forward strand.
GGACGATGCGGGGCACTTTCTGGAGGAACAGGTTCAGGGAGATGAGTTCTCCCCGCTGGTAGGCGATGCCGAGGAAGAGAAAGGTGATCCAGATCAGGAGATAGCGGGACATCTCCTCCGCCCAGATGATCGAATCGTTCAGGACGTATCGGAAGAAGACCTGCACGCCCATGATGATGACGATGCCCGCCATCAAGCAGCAGCCGAAGAACATCATGGTTCGCGTGTAGATACGCGCGATCCGATGCCAGAAGTCGGTTGGCCGGTCATTTGGAGATGTGGCTGTCATCCGCATCCGTCGTCGATCGCACCGCGCCGGTGTGAACCGGCCGGAAGGTTGTCGGGGGATGGAGAATATCCGGGCGGCGTCCCGGCGGGCGGTCCGCACTCCGGCATTTGCCGGAGGCGGCCGCCCGGGGACCTGGTCGGAAAAGGACTACGCCTACTTGCCGGCCTCGACCTTCTTGGCGAGTTCGACATACTCGGCGATCAGCGGGTCCCGCTTGACCCATTTGCCGACCACCGGCTTCATGCGCTCCCGCATCTTGGCCAGTTCCTTGAACGGGTAGACCTTGACGCCCTTGGCCTTGAGTTTCTCGAGCGTTTCCGCCTCGTTGTCGCGGACATAGGCGACCTGGATAACCGTCGCCTCACGCGCGGCCTCCTGCAGTTTGGCCTGGATGTCCTTCGGCAGCTTGTCGAACTTCGCCTTGTTGTGGACGAGGACCAGCGGCCAGAAATAGTGGCCGGTCAGGCTGAGATGCTTGGCATTCTCATACAGGTTCTCCGACAGGACGGAGGAGGCGTTGAATTCCACCGCGTCGATGACCTTGGTCTGCATCGAGGTATAGACCTCGCCATAAGCGACACCGACAGGATTGGCGCCCACGGCCTGCCACACCGCCTTGTGCAGCGGCACGGGCACGATGCGGGTCTTCAGGCCCTTGAAGCCATCGACCGTCTGGACCGGGCCCTTGCTCGACAGGAAGTGACGCAGCCCCGCCTCGCCGAAGCCCAGCCCCTTGATTCCGATGTCGTCGAGGGACGCCAGCATCTTGTTGGCGGTGTCGGAGGTCAGCATTTTCGACAGGTTGTCGTAACTCGTCACGACATAGGGCAGTTGCAGCGCGTCGAACGAGCTCTTGCGCACAATCAGCGCGAAGAGGACGGAAGAAACGAAGCCACTGTCGATCGTGCCGGCCTTGACGCCGAGCAGCACATCCTTGTCGCCGCCCAGCTTCCGGGCACCGAAAATCTGGATCTTGACCTTGCCGTTCGTCTTCTTGTCGACCAGGCCGGCATAGATTTCGACATACTTGTGCAGCGGGTGGGTCACGGCGGCGCCATGGGCGACCCGGATCGTGTAGTCCTGCGCCTGGACCGCGCCGGACGCGCCGGCCAGGATA
>CAYGKX010000188.1:0-5493 GCA_964350225.1 uncultured Rhodospirillaceae bacterium
GCAAAACTGCATCAAGCCGGCTAGCCGAGGTCGGCCAATTCGATTAACTTATTGATCTCGCGCCGCATCCGGTTAGCTGGAGCAGTGTCTGGCTCGCCATTCCGCAACGGCGACATTCCAGCCGCGAGCGGCAAGGTCTTGGGAGGGAAAAATGAACACCACACAGAGAATGCGCAGTCCCCGCCGAATTGTCTCGACGGTCGCCGCCCTGGGTCTCGGGCTCGGCATCGCCGTCGCCATCCCGTCATCGTTCGCCGCACCGCTTAAGGAGAAGGTCGACCTGACGCATACGTCGGTGCATTTCAACGTATGGCACGGCGGCTTTTCGCAGGTGACATACCTGTTCCGCACGGTGAAGGTCGAGGAATTCATCTTCGATCGCGAGGATGTATCGAAGAGCAAGGTGAAGGCCGTCGTCGAGACGTCCAGCCTCGATTCCAACCATTATTACCGGGACAACTTCACCCGCTCCGACACGTTTCTGAACAGCAAGAAGTTTCCGACCGCGACCTTCGAATCGACCAAGATCTGGAAGACCGGCGACAAGACCGGAAAGATGGAAGGCAATCTGACGTTGGCCGGGATGACCAAGCCCGTGACCTTCGACGTCACCTATAACAAGGGCGGCCCGCACCTGCGTGGAAAGTTCGCCATCGACGGCTTCACCGTCCGCGGCACCATCAAACGCTCGGACTTCGGCATCAAGGCCTTCATTCCAGATGGAAGCCCATCGCCCAATCGACAAGTAACAGGTGACAAACGGGCCGACCGGCCCGTTGCCTCCGCGAGCGGCCCGAACCGGGAACACCGGAATGCCCATTCGAAATACTCACGACCGGTTCGGGTTCCTCGCCCGCCTGTTTCACTGGCTGATCTTCCTTCTGTTGATCGGCTCCTTCAGTCTGGCCTGGAGCATGGGCGGGCCGCTGAGCCCGGAGAAACTGAAGCTCATCTCCTGGCACAAGTGGGTCGGCGTCACGGTCTTCCTCGTGGTGATCCTCCGGCTCGGCTGGCGGATCGCGAACAGGACGCCAGAGACGCCGCCCGGCACACCCGGATGGCAGCGGGTAGCCGCCGGCATCTCGCATTTTCTCCTGTATCTCATCCTGATCGCCCTGCCCGTAACGGGCTGGGTGATGAGTTCGGCCTTCAATCTTCCGGTGGTCTATCTCGGCCTGATCTACCTGCCGGGGCCGTTCGCCGGGAACGAAGCCGTCGGCGAGGCGCTGGAGATCGTCCACGAATGGCTCGCGAACGTCCTGCTCTTTCTCGTGGCGGTCCATGTGCTCGCCGCCCTCTACCACCACCTCATCCTGAAAGACGACATCCTCAGGCGGATGCTGCCCTGGCCGAGCCGGCTGAAGGCCGACCGGAACAGGCTGTGATCCGACGTCACCGCGACAGAGACCCGACATGCGACAATTCCCAGCCCTGCCGTTCGTGGCCCTCGCCCTGACCGTTGCCGCGACGCCAGCCATAAGCGCCGACGCCCCCGTCTGGACGCTCGACACGGACAAGAGCCACATTCGCTTCACGGGCACCCAGATGCGGGTGCCGTCGAAGGGTGAATTCAGGAAATTCTCGGCCCAGATCCGCTTCGACCCGGAGAACCTCGCCGGCAGCAAGGTCGTCGTCACGGTCGACACCGCGAGCGCCAGGACCGGCAACCGGAATATCGACAAGGAGCTGAAACGCGAGTTGTGGTTCCAGGTCGACACGTATCCGACCGCCACCTTCACGGTGAGCCGCTTCGTTGCCAAGGGCGGCGGCGCCTACGACGCGGTCGCCAGCCTCAAGATCCGCGACCGGTCGAAGGAGGTCACCCTCCCGGTCAAGATCGAGATCTCCGGGACGCGGGCCAAGGTCCACGGAACCCTCAAGATCAATCGCCTGGACTTCGGTGTCGGACGCGACGAATGGAAGGACACGAGCATCGTCGCGAACGAGGTCACGGTGACCATCGAGGTCGAGGCGTCTCGGCAATAATCCGCAAGTGCGGCATGCCCACTTGCTAAAGACTTTTCCGATCTCTCATGGCACAGTCTGCGCCGTCCGGTCGCGCCCAGCCATCCGAGGGGCGAACCACGTGGCCGGCGCCGGCATGTAGAGGGAGAAAAGCGCCATGACGAACAGTTACACGAACCCCGAAACCATCCTCCTGCACGCCGGATGGCGCGCCGATCCGACGACCGGATCCGTCGCCGTGCCCATCCACCAGACGACGTCCTACCAGTTCCGCGACACGGAGCATGCCGCGAACCTCTTCGCGCTGTCCGAGCTCGGCAACATCTACACGCGCATCATGAACCCGACGAACGACGTGCTGGAGCAGCGCGTCGCGGCAATGGAAGGCGGCGCCGCCGCCCTCGCGCTCGCCTCGGGCCAGGCGGCCTCCGCCTTCGCGATCCAGAACCTCGCGAAGGCCGGCGACAACGTCGTCAGCTCCACCGATCTTTACGGCGGCACCTGGAATCTATTCGCCAACACGATGAAGGATCAGGGCATCGAGGTCCGCTTCGTCGACCCGGCGGATCCGGAAGCTTTCCGCAACGCGTCCGACGAGAAGACCCGTGTGTGGTACGCGGAAACGCTGCCGAACCCGAAACTTCAGGTTTTCCCCATCGCGGAGGTCGCGGCGCTGGGCCGCGAGATGGGCATCCCGCTGGTCATGGACAACACAGCCTGCCCCATTCTCTGTAAGCCGCTGGAGCATGGCGCGGCCATCGTCCTCTACTCGACCACGAAGTATATCGGCGGCCACGGCACCTCGATCGGCGGCATGCTGGTCGACGGCGGCAATTTTCCCTGGGAGGAGTTCCCGAACCAGCAGCCTGCGCTCAACACCCCGGACCCGTCCTATCACGGGGCCGTCTGGGTCGAGGCGGTCAAGGGCATCGGTCCCGTGGCCTACATCATCAAGGCGCGCACGACCCTGTTGCGCGATCTCGGCGCGGCGATGAGCCCGATGAACGGATTTCTGTTCATCCAGGGGCTGGAAACCCTCGCGCTCCGCATGCGGGCCCATTGCGAGAATACGCAAAAGGTCGCGGACTTCCTCAAGTCGCAGCCGAACGTCACCAAGGTCATCCACCCCAGCCAGCAGGACGGCGAGATGCGCCGGCGGGCGGACACCTATCTCAAGGGCGGATATGGCGGTCTTCTGGGCTTCGAACTCGCGGGCGGCAAGGAAGCCGGACGCAAGTTCATCGACAGCCTGGAGATGTTCTATCACGTCGCCAATATCGGCGACGCCCGCTCGCTCGCCATCCATCCGGCCTCGACCACCCACAGCCAGCTGAGCCCGGAAGACCAGATCGCAACGGGTGTGACGGACGGCTACGTCCGCCTGTCGATCGGCATCGAGCATATCGACGACATCGTCGCAGATCTCAGCCAGGCGCTGGCCAAGGCGGGATAACCGCTCCGAGAACGCGCCCCTCATCCTCACCCTGCGACAGGCTCGGGGTGAGGGGCTGCATTCTGGCAGGCGTCATCCAGGCTTCCGCGCAATCAGGTATTTCGTGATCTCCGGCAGCATCGGCGCATGGTCCGGTTCGACGAAGCCCGCGGCTTCGACGAGCGGCACCAGGTCCTCGGCCGAAAAGGAAACCGGATCGGTCCGCCAGGCGAGATAGATCAGGAAGAAGCCGGCCGCGGAAAAGGGACCGGCCCGGTCGGCGTCCAGCATGAAGTCGTGGACGACGAGCCGCCCTCCCGGCCTGAGCGCCGCCAGCGCGCGATCCAGCAGCACCGGGATGTCGGCCTCACCGACAGCGCTCAGCAGGTAAGACATCAGGACGACGTCCTGCTCTGCCGGCCATTCGACCTCCAGCGCATTGCCGGGGACGAGGTCTATCCGCTCCGACATCCCGGCCTCGTCGACATATCTCCGGGCCACGCCGATGACATTCGGAAAATCGATGATCGTCGCGCGCAGTCCGGGAATTTGCCGGGCGAGCGTGATCGAATAGGCGCCGGTCCCGCCCGCGACGTCGAGCAAGGTTCTGGCGTCGGTCAGGTCGACGGTCTTCGAAAACAGCATCGCCGGCCCCAGCGACCCGGCGTGCTGGGCCCGCGAGAACGCCTCCGCTTCAACCGGATCGTCCAGCAGTCCGCCCATCGAGGCATGGGCCAGACCGTCCGCGTCGCCGCGCAGTCCGGCATCGATATGCATCATGTGGGGATAGAGCTGCCGGTCGATCTGGTAGCGGTAATAGTCGCCGAAATAGGCGGGCGCGCCCGGCACAAGATAACGCGCGGCTGCCGGCGAATTGGCGTAGCCCCGCGCCGAGCGGACGACCAGCCCGACGGCTTCGAGCATCGAGATGAGGGTCGCGATCCCGTTTTCCGTCGCCCCGGTCTTCTGGGCGAGCGCCGCGTCCGTCGTCGCCCCCTCTTCAATATGCTGGAACAGTTCCAGGTTCAGGGAAGCGAACAGGGCCCGCGATGCCATGAACCCATAGGCGATCCGGGAAATCTCACGCACGTCCGTCAGCGGTGGCATCGTCCCCTCCCCGTTATGCCATCGGTCGTTGCAGCCAAACCTAACCAGACATCCATAAGGCCGGGTGAAATTTCGCACTTTTCTCTGGACCTTCCAGCGGCGGGAAGCCGTAGAACTCCGCTCCGGTACCCGCAAGAAGCTGGAGAAACTCGATGATGCGCAGATTGATCGTCGCCCTCGCCCTGTTCGGCCTGCTATCGGCGCCCGGCCGTCCGGCCCAGGCGAGCGAGACCGCGGTTCTCTACAAGGACCCCAATTGCGGGTGCTGCGCAGGCTATGCAGCACATCTGCGCCGAAACGGCATCTCGGTCGAAGTACGCAACACGGCGGTTCTCGACGCGATCAAGCGCAAGTACAGCGTGCCGGCCAAGCTCGCCAGCTGTCACACGATGCGGATCGGCGGATACACGGTCGAAGGCCATGTACCGGTGACGACCGTCCGGAAGCTCTTGCGCGAAAAACCGAAGATCGCCGGCATCGCCCTGCCCGGCATGCCCCAGGGGTCCCCCGGCATGCCGGGTCCGAAGGAAGAGCCATTCGTCGTCTATGAACTGGCGCCGGACAAGACGAAGGTATTCAACGTCGACTAGGCGTATCGACCAATGCCTTGTGGTTTCTCAGATAGGCGACCACCGCCGCGAGGTCGGTCTCGCTCAGTTTCGCCGTGTGTTCGATCACCTTGGCCATTTCGCCGCCCGTCGCGTCGCCCGACGGCAATATTCCGCTTTGCAGAAAGAAGGACAGGTCCCGGGCGGACCATTTTCCGATACCCGACGAACTGGACGTGATGTTTGGCACCGGCTTGCCGTCGGGCCCCGAACGGGTGCCCGCCATCCAATGGGAGCGGTCGAGCGCGCCGGCGAAGTTCCGCCTCGTGTGGCACTCGGCGCAATGAAGCGGGCCTTCTACAAGATAGGCTCCCCGGTTCCAGACGGCGGTCTGCTTGCTGACGGGCTCGTAGGCCCCCGGGGAGAACCAGACCAGTTTCC
>CAYGKX010000188.1:5527-6362 GCA_964350225.1 uncultured Rhodospirillaceae bacterium
AGCCGATGCCCGGCCGGAAATTCCAGGGAAATCCCAGATCATGTCCCGCAGGCGCGTTGGCAGACGGCGGGACGGTACGGAGATAGGCCCAGAGATCGCGCAGGTCCCCGACCGTCATGCGGGTATAGGAAGTGTAGGGAAAAGCGGGATAGTAATGGCGGCCCGACGGAGACAGGCCATCCCGCATCGCGCGCAGGAAATCGGCCTCGGTCCAGCGGCCAATCCCGGCGGTCGCATGAGGCGTGATGTTCGGCCCGACGAAGGTACCGAATGGCGACCCGAGCTCGACGCCGCCGGCCAGCGCCGCGCCGCCCTTCGCCGTATGACAACTGGCGCAGCCGCCGATCGCCGCAAGATAGGTCCCCCGTTTGGCATCCGGCGGCGGCGTGCTGGCCGGAACCGCCGGTGCCTGCCAGATCAGCGACGGGAAGAACATCGGAACCGCAGCCGCGCAGACGGCGACGACAAACAGCAAGAGAACCGCCATCCGCCAGCGCATCCATCGCCTCCCTGGTTCGGCCCGAGTCCCGATTGAGTGCCGCCCTAGTCCCGCGCCCTGTAGGATCTATGACAGGATGAACAGGTCCGCGACATCTTGAAGAATTGAACCATCGCTTCCCGCTGGCTTGCGCCCGGTGCGAGCCCAGCCAGCTTTTGCGCCTCCGACTTCAGTGCGTCGAAGGCCTCGAGAAACCGCTTCCGGTCGCTCCAGGCCGACGGCAGGGTCTTGCTCGGCGCCGCGGTAGATCCCGGCGGGAACATATCCCGCAGCTTGTCCGCATGGGACGCGATTTCCGTTGCGAGCCGGGCGGCGACGGCCGGGTCGTACTTGCGC
>CAYGKX010000188.1:6372-7759 GCA_964350225.1 uncultured Rhodospirillaceae bacterium
TGGACATCGCGTCCATCCGTTCCTTGACGACCCCCGTCGCACCCTCGTGTGCGATCCCCGCCGAGACGGCGAGCAGCAAAGTCAGGGCGGCAAGGACGGCTCTTGCGAGCATCGGCATAAGGACCTCCAGCGGCAGAATTCCGATCACGGCGGCATGATCGTGGTTCCACCCGCTGGAAGGTCAACCATTCTCCCCCGCCAGGATCGCGGCGGCTTCGTCTAAGCCTTCACCATGTCGGAGGCATAGAGCTCCAGCCCATTGAGGGAGCCGCCGAGTTGAGCGACCTGATCGCGCAGGCTCTCAGGTCCACGGCTGTTGGCGATAACCACATCGTGTCCGGCCATGGCGAGATGGCGGGCGAGAACCTGGCCGACGGTGGCTGCGCCCAAGATACCGATATTCATGGCGATTTCTCCAGGAGAACGCCTCTCGCGAAAGCTGCCTTGCCTGCCAGGCTGGGGGGCAAGGATCCCCGATAACCCGTCGAACCGTTTCGCTTCGATTTGCAGTGTCCTTCGGGCGGTTTTTCGGGCGTGCAGTCGGTCCCAATCCGGGGAAACGGAACCTGGCCGATTATCCCCCTCCCCGGAATGGACCGAATGGGCCTGCTGGTCTCAGACCCCGCCTAGTGACGGTCGCCGCCCGCCTCCTCCTCGCTCAACGGCGTGGAAACGGGATGGCTGTCGAAGTGGGCCAGGACATTCTTCATGTCCTCGACCAGAAGGCTCGCCAGATCCCGGCTGACGCCGTGGCGAACGAGGATGCGCTGCACCACCATGTCCTGACGGTTTGCCGGCATGGAGTAGGCCGGCACCTGCCAGCCCCGGGCGCGCAGCCGGTCGGCGACGTCGTAGAGCGTATAGGGGACGTCCGCGTCGCCCTTCAGGCGCCAGCAGAGTCCGGGGATTCCCTCGTCCATCTCGCCGCCGTAGATCAGCTCGAACGGCCCCATTTCGGCGATCTGTTTGGACAGATACTGGGCTGTTTCGTAACAGGAGGTCTGGAGCTTGCGGTAGCCCTCCCGGCCGAGCCTCAGGAAATTGTAATACTGGCAGACGATCTGCCCGCCCGGTCGCGAGAAGTTCAGCGCGAAGGTCGGCATGTTGCCGCCCAGGTAGTTGACGTCAAAGATCAGTTCCTTCGGCAACTGATCCGCTTCGCGCCACAGGACCCAACCGACACCGAGCGGCGCGAGGCCGAACTTGTGGCCGGACGTGTTGATCGACTTCACACGCGGCAGGCGGAAATCCCACAACAGCTCCGGCGAACAGAAGGGGGCGAGAAACCCGCCGCTCGCGCCGTCGACATGGACCGGGATGTCGAGCCCCGTCTCCGCCTGCAAGTCGTCGAGCGCCCTGACGATGTCCTCGATGGGCTCGTACTGGC
>CAYGKX010000189.1:0-1436 GCA_964350225.1 uncultured Rhodospirillaceae bacterium
CTCAACGCGGCACCCTGGGTCTCGACGGCGGCTGCGAGCGGGTCTTCCTCCGGCCCCGGGCGATAGCCGGGCACGCGGGGATAGCGGATCTCCGGCGGGTTGTCGGCCATCTTGTCCAGCGGCCGGAAATAGGTTTCGACCGTGTCCCCGATCATCGCGGTGAACTCGTCCAGGTCGCCGTCGTCGAGGGGCAGCCCCAGAATGTCGGCCGCCCGTGCGACCTGTTTCCGCGTTGGCCGTCTTGCCGACATGCTCACCCCTCCAGTTGGTCCATGAAGCGCGGCAGCCTAGTCCACACACTGCGCCGGAGGGAAGAGCCGCTTGCTACGCCTCGTCGAGAAGTCGGAGGAAATGGTGCGCGGCCGCAAGTTCGGTCCGCACCCGGGCCAGACGGTCGCGGGCTTCCCTGTCCTCGCCCCAGCGGTCGAGCTGATGAATATCGTCGACCATCGCCGCCTCGAAAGCCGCTTCCGCCCCGATTTCGTCTTCCAGGAGCGCGAGACCAAGCAGGACGGACCCGGCGATGCCCGTCGCCAGATGCAGTCCCGCCAGACGAAAATCGTCGAGCGGGTCGAGCGCCGCGGCGAGCGCGGCATGGAACGCCGCCGGCTGCTTGAGAGCGACGAAACCGGTCGTCACCGCCGGCCGGGCGCCCAGCCGGCTCCCCGCCCAGTCGAGCAGCGGGTCCCAGCGGGCGGTTTGCCGCCGCACCAGTTCGTCGGGATCCGTTGCGCGGTAGCAGACGAGGTCGGTATCGCCATAGCCGAGGATATCGGCCCGGGCCGCGCCGCGGGTCATCGGGATACGGTCCAGAGCAGTGTTCGACAGCTGGGTCAGGGGCATGGACAAGGGGTCGACCTTGTCGCCCTGCCGCTCCCATTCCTCTGCGACTGCCGCCGCGAGGGCGGCGCCCGGCAGGCGAAGGGCCTGCTTCGCCGGCGTCTTGACAGGCCGGCCGTCGAGGGCGACGCCGAAACCGCCCGCCGCCCCGTCCGGAACGACGGTCGCGGTCTTGTAGAAACGTTTCATCGCTTGAAGGGGTTTATCCGGTCAATGACGCCGGGCTTGCTACCACGGGACCGGTTGGTGCCGCCAGTCCCGGGGCGATGGGTGCCCGCCGCTTGGGCCCGTGCGGTCGCGCAGGGCGAGGCGGCACGGCTCGACTTCTTGTTGCCGAGAAGGCTGCCCACGATGTTCACCGGCATCTCCAGGGTATTGAAGATGGCGCCGACAACTTCCTTCGGCACGCCTGTCGGGTCGGGGCTCGCCTGGGGGCCGGTCAGGGGCCCGCGCACCCGGATGGGCACCAGCGCCGCAACGCTCGCCAGGCTCTTGTCCTTGGTACTCGGGACGAGGATCAGGTCGACCGCCTCGTTCCTCAGGCTGACGGTCCCCTTGCCGGCAATGGTCATCCGCGTCGTGTCGATCACCAGGAC
>CAYGKX010000189.1:1446-7751 GCA_964350225.1 uncultured Rhodospirillaceae bacterium
CCATTGACGAAATCGAATCGCGCGACGATGCAGTTGAGCGCCAGGCGCCGCGACTTCCCCAGAACCGGGATGGCCTGAAGGATGCCGGTGGAAATGAAGGACAGGGTGCTGGAATTGATCGGCCCGGACCCCGCGACCGCCACGATCACGCCGCGGGCCGTCCCGGCCAGGGCGCGCATGCTGCCGCCCCTGCCGGAAAGATTGACCGTCAGGTTCAGCCGGGAAGCGACCGTGCTCTGGCCGCTCACCTCGCTCAGGGAGAGCCCGCTGCCCGAGAGCTTGGCGACAAGGGCCGGCTTGTCGGTGCGTGCATCGATGGTGAGCGAGCCTTTCAGGCTGCCGCCCGCCGTCTTCGCCGAGAAGGGATCGATGTCGAGTTTGCCGTCCTTGAGCGCAAGGGTCGCAGACAGATCCTCGATGACCCTGGCGGCGGTGTGAAGCTTGCCGATCGAGACCGTCACCTTACCGTTGGCGCCGTGGAGAAAGCCGACCGGCAAGGGATCCGGAGAGAAGATGCGCCCCCCGCCACCAGCCTTGCCGCCACCCGTCCCGCCGAAGGTCGAGCGGACTTTCTTGATGTCGAGTTCCTTGCCGCTGATCGTCCCTGTCACCAGCGGCACCTTGCCCGACAGGTCGGCGGTCAGTTTCACGGCGAGGTCGCTTTCGCCGAAATGCACCTTCATGTCGACCGGATAGGCCTTCGCTCCGCCGAGCAGGGAGGCAACCGAGCCCAGGGTGCCCTCCGTCGTCAGGGGCACGTCCTGGTAGGATGCCTTCGTCTTCAGCTCGATCGGACGATCCCGGCCCGGTGCCCGCATCTCGACCTCGTCGAGCTTCACGACCGAGGCGAGCTTCGTGCCGCCGTCGCGGAAGGTAATCGTGGTACCGCGTATCGACACCTCGGCGATACGCGGAAGGCCGGCACCGCCCCCGCCACCGCCCCCCGCCGCCGTGGGAGTCTTGCCGGCGGGCGGGCTGGTCCCGGACTGGGAGAGTTCCCAATTGACCCTTCCCTTGCCGTCGGTCTCCAGCAGGATATCGGCGCCGACGAGCTCGAACCGCCGGATCCGGATCGAGCCGGAAAGGAGCGGCAGAAGATCGATGGCCAGTTCGATCTTCTTCGCCTTGACCATTTCCGGACGCGTGCCCCAGCCGACGTTCGCAAGCGAGACGTCGTTGGCGACGATGGCAGGGGTGAGCGTCAGAACGCTCTTCTCCAGCTTGCCGGCGATGGTCACCTTCCGGCCGGTCGCGGCCTCGATCTCCCGGGCAATCTCGTCCTTGTAACTGTTGATGTCGATCGTGCTGGCGAGGATCACCACCCCGGCAACGACCAGGACGACGAGGACGAGAAGTCCGATCGCAATGCGCTTGACGTTTTTCATCGACCGCTTCGTGCTTGCGTTATCCAGTGGTGCCCCAGAGCCCGGCGACAACGTCGGCCAGGGCCGCCCAGTCGTGTACGAGATGGTCGGCTCCCGCCGCCGCCAGCGCTTCCTCGCTGTGGTATCCCCAGCTCACGCCAATGGCCCCGACGCCCGCGTTCTTCGCCATCAGTATATCGTAGCTCGTATCCCCAATCATTAACGTCCCCGACGGCTCGGTGCCCGTCTCGGCCATCGCGTCGAGGACCATCCGGGGGTGCGGCTTGCCCGGGCCACCGTCGGCGGTCTGCCAGGTCACAAAACGCTCCATCAGGCCGTGCCGCTCGAGGGTCGCGCGCAGCCCGCGCATCGCCTTGCCGGTCGCGACGCCCAGAAGGATGCCGGCGGCATCTAACCGGTCGAGCGCCTCGACCAGGCCCGGATAAAGCGGCTCCTCCGCCGCCCCCGTTTCCCGGAGATCGAGAAAGGCCCGGCGATAGGCCGCCGCAAGCGCGTCCGACGTCGCGCGGTTCGCGCCGGGCACGAGTTGAGCCGTTCCCTCCTCCAGCGGCAGCCCGACGATGTGACGGATGGCAGCGGGCGTCGGAGGCGGCCCCAGACCGAGTGCGGCCCAGGCACGGGTCATCGCGAGGACGATCGACCGGCCGCTGTCGACCATCGTGCCGTCGCAATCCAGAAGAACCAGTCTTAATCTCTCGGACATGATTGTGTTTACATAGTCGCAAAGGGCGGCGGATAGCCGTTGGACGATCCGGCGTCAACGGGCGCGGCAGAAAAACTGGGGAGGCGGTCCGGACCGGAGCGTGACGGACCGGCAACACGCCAATGGCCGAAACATCCGCCGAACCGACCCATTGGCGACCGGGCAGCATACTTTTGGGTGCTGCGCTCTTCACGCTCCTCCTCGTCATCGGCCCGCAGGGCGGTATCTCGCCCAAGGGCTGGCATACTTTGAGCGTCGTCACACTCATGGCGGTCTGGTGGATCGGCCAGGCCATGCCGCTCGCGATCACCGCGCTCGTTCCCCTCGTGGTCTTCCCGTCGCTCGGCGTGGTCACCTTGAAGGATGCGGCCTCGGCCTACGGCAATCCGATCATCTTCCTGTTCCTCGGCGGGTTCATGATCGCGAAGGCCATGGAACGGTGGCGCCTGCACCGGCGCATCGCCATCACCATCCTGTCCCGCATCGGGACCAAGCCCGGGGCGATCATCGGTGGCGTCATGGGCGTCGCCGCACTGCTCAGCATGTGGGTCAGCAACACGGCGACGACCGCGATGATGCTCCCCATCGGGCTCTCGATCGTGGCCCTGCTTCATGCCGACGGGCCGGGTGCCACGACGGCCGGGCCCGGCCGGAATTTCGCTGTCGGCCTGATGCTGGGCATTGCCTACGGCGCGAATGTCGGCGGCATCGCCACCCTGATCGGGACGCCGACGAACGCGGTCCTCGCGGCCTATCTTCTGGAGACCCACAAGATCACCGTGGCGTTCGACCGCTGGATGATGATCGGGGTGCCGATCGCGCTGCTACTGCTCGCCGCCTGCTGGATCGTGCTGACGAGGATCAGTTTTCCCGTCGGCAACAAGCCGGTGGAGGGGGCCCGCGAACTGCTTCAACGCGAAGCCGCGGCACTCGGCCGGATGGGCGCGAGCGAGGTACGCGTCCTGATCATCTTCCTGCTGGTCGCAATCCTGTGGCTGGCCAGGCCGCTCATCGTCGCCGCCCTTCCCGGCATGCCCCTGTCCGATCCGTCGATCGCGATCTTCGGCGCCCTGCTTCTCTTCCTGATGCCGGCGGGGCGGGAGCCCGGCGCGGAGCCGGGGACGCCCCTGCGCCCGCTGCTCGTCTGGGACGAGGCCAAGACCATTCCCTGGGGCGTCTGCCTTCTGGTCGGCGGCGGCCTCGCCCTCGCCGACGCCATGGATCATTCGGGCCTCGCACGCCAGATCGGCGGCGCCCTGCCCGGCTGCGACGCCTGGCCGCTGCTCGCCCTTCTGGTTCTGCTCGCCGGTCTCGTCGTCTTCCTGACCGAGGTGACGACGAACGTCGCCATGACCGCCATCCTGCTGCCGGTCGCCGTCGGGCTCGCGGGATGCGACGACGTGCCGATCATCATGCTGACGACACCCATCGCCATCGCCGCGAGTTGCGCCTTCATGCTGCCGGTGGCGACGCCGCCCAACGCGATCGTCTTCGGTAGCGGCTATATCTCGATCCGCCAGATGGTGCGGGCGGGCTTCATCCTCAACATCATCTCGACCGCGGTCGTCGCGGTGGCCTGCTATCTGCTTCTGCCGCTGATCTTCTGATCGTGTCCGAGGCCGAACGGATCGCCGCCCGCCGCCGGATCGAAGCCGGACCTCCGGAAGGTCTCCGCCATGTGCTCCGGTAATGGCGCCGCGACGTCCAGGACGCCCCCCGCCGGATGATCGACGATCAGCCGCCGGGCATGGAGATGCAGCGCCGGGCGGCCCGGGACATCCGAAAGATCGGGAAAGGCCCGCCGCCCGCCATATTTGCCGTCGCCCAGGATCGGCGTACCCAGGGCGGCGGCATGGACGCGGATCTGATGGGTTCTCCCGGTCAGCGGCAGGAAAGCGACCCAGGCGAGGCCGCCCGCAGTTTCCGCCGCCTGATTGACGACGGCATAGCGGGTACTGGCGTCCCGGGCGTCCGCATCGCCCTCCGGCGCATCGCCGGCCGCGACCGCCTCCATCTTTTCTCCGGCCCGACCCGCACGCTTGGCGAGCGCCAGGTCAACCGTGCCCTTGCGCGGCGCCGGCGCGCCAACCGTCACCGCCCAGTAGAGCTTCTTCGCGTCCCGTCCCCGGAAGGCCGCCGCCAGCGAAGCGGCCGCGGCGGCCGTGCGCCCCAGGACCAGCACTCCGCTCGTGTCCCGGTCCAGCCGGTGTACGAGGCGCGGCTTGCCATGATCCGGATCGGCGAGCGCCGCCAGGAGGCCATCGAGACTTCGCGCGACCTTGCTGCCGCCCTGTACCGGAAGCCCCGCAGGCTTGTCGAGGACCAGCACGTCGTCGTCGCGGTAGAGGACGAGCCTTTCGAGAAAGGCCCTGTCGGCCGGCTCCACGTCTCCGCCCCCGGGCGCGGCCGCCGGCGGACGCATCGCGTCCCCCAGGGGCGGAACACGGATTTCCTGCCCTGCCCGGACCCGTTGTCCGGCCTTGGCCCGCTTGCCGTCGACGCGGACCTGGCCCGTGCGCAGCAGTTTCTGGAGCCGGCCGAAGGACAATCCGGGTAAGTGGCGCTGGAACCAGCGGTCGAGCCGGATATCCGCATCCGCCTCGCTGACGGTGCGATGATCGACGCCGGTCATGCGCACCCCCTGGCGACGGCGTGACCATCGGCCGATCCTTCGGGACGCGGCCGGCGGCCGCTCCCCAGGATGAAGAAGGAGCTCTCACCGGGCATGCCAACCTTATCCTGAGGAGACGGCGAAGCTGTCGCCTCGAAGGACGGGACGGCGGACACGGACCGGACAGGCCACCCGTCCGTCACGACAGCACCAGGCGCGCACCCCTCAACCCGGCGAAGAAGGCGGCGAGCGCGAGGACGACAGAGCCGGCCACGTAGAGGATGGCGAGCGCGTGCTCCTTCCGCTCGACCAGGACGACGGTGTCCATCGAAAAGGTCGAGAAGGTCGTGAAGGCGCCCATTACCCCGACCGTCAGGAGCGCCCGCCATTCCTGGCTGAGCGACAGGCGGAGCGCCATCAGTTCGATCAGCGCGCCCAGGATGAAGGAGCCAGCGACATTGACGATGAAGGTGCCCCAGGGAAAGCCGGTGCCGAGCCAGCGTCCAACCCCCACCGAGACGCCATAGCGCGCAACCGCGCCGATCGCGCCGCCGAGCGCGACGAAGAGGAGGACCTTCATTCCGCGCCCCGGTCTTCGGCCGCCACCCGTTCCCGCCGCAGGCGCCCCCAATAGTCGAGCCGCTTCTTCACCTCGCGTTCGAAGCCGCGGTCGACGGGCCGGTAGAAATCCTGCCGGGCCATGCCCTCGGGGAAATAGTTCTGGCCCGAGAAGCCCTCCGCCGTGTCGTGGTCGTACTGGTAGCCGTCGCCATAGCCAAGATCCTTCATCAGCCGGGTCGGCGCGTTCAGGATATGCATGGGCGGCATGAGGGACCCGGTCTCCTTCGCCGCGGCCTTGGCGGCGCTCAGCGCCTTGTAGGCGGCGTTCGACTTCGGCGCCGTGCCCAGATAGACGACCGCCTGGGCGATGGCGAGTTCCCCTTCGGGCGAGCCCAGACGTTCATAGGCTTCCCAGGCGGCCACGCATTGCGGCAGGGCGGCCGGGTCCGCGAGGCCGACATCCTCGACCGCGAAGCGCACCAGCCGGCGCGCGATATAGCGGGGATCCTCTCCGCCCGTCAGCATCCGGGCGAGCCAGTAGAGGGCGGCATCGGTGTCGGAGCCGCGCAGGCTCTTGTGCAGGGCGCTGATAAGGTTGTAGTGGCCTTCCTGCGACTTGTCATAAACGGGCGCGCGCTTCTGAACGAGCTGGACCAGAGCGTCCGTACCCATCGGCCGGCCGGGCCGGGCCGCGTAGACGCTCTCCACCAGATTGAGAAGATAGCGACCGTCGCCATCGGCCATGGCCTTCAGTGCCGCACGGGCGGCATCGTCGAGCGGCAGGGACGCCCCCTCCGCAGTCTCGGCGCGGATCAGCAGCGTTTCGAGCGCGGCGTCGTCGAGACGCGACAGGACAAGGACCCGGCACCGAGACAGGAGGGCGGCGTTCAGCTCGAAGGACGGGTTTTCGGTCGTCGCCCCGACCAGGGTGACAGTGCCCTCCTCAACGACGGGCAGGAACGCATCCTGCTGGGCCCGGTTGAAGCGATGGATCTCGTCGACGAAAAGGAGAGTCCCCTCGCCCGCCGCCCGGCGGCCCCGGGCG
>CAYGKX010000190.1:0-2987 GCA_964350225.1 uncultured Rhodospirillaceae bacterium
TGTCGGTTTCGAGGTTCAGCGCCATACCCTTAATGCCGCCCGGGAACTCGACCATCTCGCCGGCCTGGACCTTGTCCAGGCCATAGACGCGCGCGATGCCGTCACCGACCGAGAGGACCTGACCGACCTCGGCGACGTCCGCCTGACTGTCGAAGTCCTCGATCTGCTTCTTGAGGATTGCCGAGATTTCCGCGGCCTGGATTTCCATGAACCAGCTCCCTTAACCCGCGGCCCGAAGGCTGCGTTGCATACGCTGTAATTGTGTCCGGATCGACGTGTCGACCATGCGCGAGCCGACGCGGACGACCAGTCCGCCGATCAGCTCCGGGTCGACCGCCTGTTCGACCACGACCTTGCCGCCGACAGCCGCCTTGAGGGCTTCCGTGACGGCGGTCATCTGTTCTTCCGAGAGCGGCGTGGCGGACGTGACGGAGGCCGTCACCTCGCCGCGGCGCGCCGCGAGCTCCTTGAGAAAGGCATCCACGATCGCGCCCAGGGCGAAAAGCCGGCGGTTCTTGCCGCCGACCCCCAGAAAGCGGCGCGTCAGATCGCCGACCTTCGCCTCGGCGGCCACGGCGAGGATGCCCGCCGTCTGGTCGTCGCGGTCGATGAGCGGCGAGCGCACGAAGCGCGACAGCTCGTCGCTGCCCTGCAGCATCGCCTTGATGTCGCGCAGGTCCTGGGCAACGTCGTCCAAGGACTTGGCCTGATCCGCAAGCTCGTACAAGGCGGTCGCATAGCGTCCCGCGATGCCGCTTACCCCTGTTGCTTCAGACGCCAATGGCGATGGTCCCGTTCTCGTGTGGGCGGGTCTTTTTTCGAGGTCGGCGTCCCCGTTCGGCCGCCCCGCAACCCGTTGATTTTTCGAAGGAAATTCGCACTAAGAACCGCGGCCGGGTAGCCCCCGCCGAGCGGCGAGCGTTGTCTAACACACTCATTTTTGTGTTGCAACCCGAAGCGCCGGGCTTTTCGGCGGCGCGACGAACGCGGGCGCGTTTCCAGCGCGGGAACGCCAACCGTCTGAAGTGCGTACACAATTCCGGTAAAGCGCGGCTTAAGACCGCGACGGGAGTTGGGGCCGGAAGGAGATTCCGGCCGGTGAGACGCAGGGAGAGGGTATGTCCCAGGTCTACCGTGTCGGCCGCGACCGGGTGAACGACATCATCCTGGACGATGCAACCGTCTCGCGCGCCCATGCCGAATTGCGGCTGGAAGCGGACGGCGACGTGCTGCTCGTCGACCTCGACAGCACCAACGGCACCTGCGTGCGCGACGGCAACAAGTGGATCGAGATCGACCGCGCGACGATCGACGCGGACGAACGTATCCTGATTGGCGACGTCGTCACGACCGTCGACTCCCTGCTCGCCCGCCGCGACGCGCTTCTGTCCGCCGCTGTGCCTGATGGCAGCACCGGAGCCGAAATCCCGCCTCCCGCCAACGACTCCGGCCGGGTCGGCGCGGACCACGCGCGGCTCCTGTTCCGCCGCGGCCGGGGGCCGAGCGGCCGGGCGCCGAGCAATCGCCTCGAACCGGCACCTACCGTCCAGGCGGCGCAGCCGCGCGACCCCGCCCTGGACATTCCACGCCGGGCGCCGAGCTTTCGCGCGGAGGACGGAGATCATAACGGTGAATTCGGCGGCGGCCCTGACGCGGCCGGGGAGCGCGAGACGCCCTCGCTGCTCGCCCGGCGCATTGGCCAGCGTATCGGCCAGCGCGAGCAGGTCCCGTCGCTTCGGGTCGAGGCGAACCCCGCCCGCCGTGTCAAAATGCCGCAAAGGACCCAGCGCCGCTGGGTGAAGCCCGCGGTGCTGTCGGCGGCGGCCTCCTTCTTCCTGGTTGCGGCGATTGCCGCGGTGGCCATACACGGCCCCGACGGCCCGGCGGCACCTCCCGGCGGGACGCGGGTCGCGGACGGTTCCCCGCCGCCGACGTCCGCCACGCCATCTCCGAAAACGGCCCCCACCGCACCGCCCAACACCGCGCCCAAGGCGGCAGAACCGCGCAAAGACGCGACACGGGTGGTCGGCAACCCCGCGACCAACGGCCGGCCGGCCGGGATGATCGCGTTCGGCGGAGCCAAGATCGACAGTTTCCGCGCCGTCGCCGCCATGCCGGGCGGTGGCTTCCTCGCCGTCGGCAGCTCGGAATCGGGCGGCGCCGGCGGCTTCGACATCTGGCTTGTCCGTACGGACGCCGCCGGAGTCATCCTGTGGGAGAAGCGCTTCGGCGGCGCCGGCGACGACTACGGCCTCGCCGTCGCCGCGACCGAGGACGGCGGCGCCGTCATCGGCGGGGCGGCGGAGGGGCGCAAGTATCTCTGGCTGATCCGCATCGACGACAAGGGCGACGTACGCTGGAGCCGGCGCATCGACAGCGGCTATCGCGGGCACGTTACAGCCGTGGCCGTAACGCGCGACGGGTATGCGGCAACGGCCGTCACCCAATCGGCCAAGGGAGCGGCGACGGCGGGCGCCCTGTTCCGCCTCGACAGGGTTGGCAACACCGTCTGGCGGCGCAATTTCGACGGCGCCTATCATTGGGTCAGCGACGTTCGGGCAACCTATGGCGCGTTCGTGGTCGCCGGCGTGACCAAGGCGTCGCCCGTGGGGCCGAACATGCTTTGGGTTGCCAAGGTCGATGTGAAGGGTCAGCCGGTCTGGTCGAAACGCCTGCCCCACGCGGACGCCGGCGGCGGGGCCGGCAAGGACGCCGAGGCCTATGTCCGGATGGCGCGACGCGGCGACATCATCGTCGCGACCACGCATCAAGCAGCGGCGCCCGGCGGCCTGTGGCCGACCCGGCATGCGCGCCTTGTCCGCCTCGACCGGAACGGCAAGGTGATCTGGCGCCATATGCACAAGGGCAACGGGCGCGAACGCGTCGGCGGCATGGTTCTGGTGAAAGGCGGCATCATCCTGGCCGGTACGACGTCCGCGGCACCGGCCCCCGGCGGCAAGCCCGCCCGGTCCGACCTGTGGCTCGCC
>CAYGKX010000190.1:2997-7703 GCA_964350225.1 uncultured Rhodospirillaceae bacterium
ACACCTCGGGGAAGACGGTCTGGGAACGGCGGCTGGGCGGCGCGGGCGCGGATGGCGCCTCCGGCTTCGCCCAGACCGGACGGACCGGTTTTGTCGTCGTCGGGACCACCGATGCCGGGGCGGGGCGGGGCCGCGACGGCCTTCTCGTCACGCTCGACCGGGAGGGCAAGATCGCCCGGAAGACGGTCGCCAAGAAGGACTGACGAAAGAGGCGTGTTCTCCCGGCCCGAAGGGCATGGCCCGGCAGCCGGGGGGCGATGAGCAGCACTTGGGACGCCGGAGTGGCGTTCTGACTACCGCGCGGGCCGGTGGGAACGGCCAGGGCGGCAAAACAAAAAGGGACTGAAGCATCAGGGATGAGTAAACCGGACGCGTAACGGTCCGGGGGAGATCGAAGAATGAGACGTTTCACCATCGGCCGCAGCCGGCAGAACGATATTGTTGTCGAAGACGCCTCCGTGTCCCGGCGGCATGCGGAGTTACGGGAACTGGGCGCCGGCAGGTACAAGCTTGTCGACCTCGGCTCCACCCACGGCACTCATGTCGACCGGGGCGGGCTCTGGGAGAAGCTTTCGGTCGCGGAAGTCACCCGCGGCAATCGCGTCCGCTTCGGGAACTACACCCGATCGGTCGACTCGCTGCTCGATTCGGCCCTGGTCGTAAAGCCGGAGCGCGGCCAGCGGCAATCCCGAAGTACCACGATGATCCGGGAGCCTCGGCCGCGCGCGGGGGCCATGACCGCTGCCGCCTGTCTGTTCGTGCTCGTCGGCATCGGCGCCATCGCGGCCTACTATTTCCTGCCCGCCTGACCGCCAAGGCCGTGTCGAACCGCGTCCGTCCGGTATAAGGGGGGCGCCATCTGTTGCGCCCTGGGGCTTCATGCTAGGAAGGGACGCTCAATCCGGTAAGGGGAGGTGCCAGAACCATGCGCCGCTATAGCATCGGGCGGGCGACGACGAACGACATCGTCCTCGACGACATGACCGTTTCGCGCTCTCACGCGGAGCTCGAGGAACTGGGACGCGGAAGGTTCATCCTGCGCGACCAGGAAAGCACCTACGGAACGAAGATCCTGCGCGACGGCGAGTGGGTCGAGATCATCGAGGTCGAGGTTGCGACGGACACCCTCATCCGGTTCGGCGAGCTGGAGACGACCCTCGCCGAACTGATCACCACCGTCGACGCGGACGCGACGCATATGCCGCGCCGCGGCCCGGCACCGGTCGAGCCAAATTCCGAACGTCATGCCCCGGCGGCAGCGACGCCGGCTTCCCCCGCACCGGTCGCCCCGGCGCCGGCCGCGCCCAAGGCGAAGAAGGCGAAGACGCCCAAGGCACCGAAGATGCCGAAGATGCCGAAAGTCTCCATTCCCGACGGCCCCGGCGCGCCCGACAAGCGCATGACCATGCTGATTCTGTTCGGCGGCGGCGGGGCGGCGGCCTTGATCGTCCTGATCGGACTGGTGCTCGCCTTCGTCGGCGGTCCGGGCGGCACGACGACCGGCACCACCCTGCCCGGCGGCATGGGCAATATCGGCGGTGGCGGTGGTGGCGGCGGCGGCGGCGGTGGCGGCGGCGGTGGCGGCAACTCCGGCGGCAGATCGGACTTTATGGCCGCCTGCAAGCAAGCAAAGCGCCCGGATGCGGAATGCAGCTGCTCCTGGACGATCATGCGCGACAAGCTCAACGAGACCGAACGCGGCATCTTCATCTCCATCGTCAAGAACCGGACCAACGCGACGAAGCTGGTCGAACTGACGAAGGGGATGAGTGCGGAGGCACGCAAGGCGTTCTTCCAGAAAGTCAGCGCGGTCGCCCGCGAGATCAAGGGCAAGTGCGAGAAGTCCTGACCGGCGGGTCCCGGCCCCTGCCGGGTCAGAGGAAACTGTAGGGGTCGATGTCGACCTTCACCCGCACCGACGACGGCCAGCGCGCGGCGGCAAGCCAGCGGCGCAAATAGCCTTGCAGGTTGGTATCCCGCGGCGCCTTGATCAGAAGGCGCCAGCGGTGCATCCCGCGCAGCACGGCGAGCGGCGCGGGCGCCGGGCCGAGGACGGTGATCCCGTCGTCGCCGGGCTGGGACCGGGCGAGCGTCCGGGCGGCCTGGGCGACGTCCTCTTCCTTCTTGCCCGATACGATCAGCGCGGCGAGCCGGCCGAAGGGCGGCATGCCGGCCCGTTCCCGCGACGCCAGCTCGGCGGCGACGAACCCCTCCCGATCGCCCGCCGCGAGGGTCGTGAGGACCGGATGGCCCGGCTGATAGGTCTGCAGGAGGACCCGGCCCGGCCGCTCCCCGCGCCCCGCCCGGCCGGCGACCTGGGAGAGCAGCTGCCAGGTCCGTTCCGACGCCCGCAGGTCGCCGCCCTCGAGCCCGAGATCGGCGTCGACGACACCGACCAGGGTCAGCATGGGGAAATGATGCCCCTTGGCGACGATCTGCGTACCGATCACGAGGTCGATCCGCCCCTCCTGTATGTCGCGCACCATCGCCTGGGCGGCGTCGGGGCCGTAGATCGTGTCGCTCGCCATGAGCGCCATGCGCGCCTGGGGGAAGAGGGCCGCCACCTCCTCCGCCAGGCGCTCGACCCCGGGACCGCAGGGCACGAGGCTGTCAGCGGCGCCGCATTCGGGGCAGGCGGCCGGCGGCGGGGTCGAGAAGCCGCAATGGTGGCACATCAGCCGTCCGGCCAGCCGGTGTTCCACCAGCCAGGCGCTGCAATCCGGGCACTCCAGCCTGTGCCCGCAGGCGCGACAGAGGGTGAGCGGGGCATAGCCGCGCCGGTTGAGGAAGAGAAGCGCCTGTTCCCCCTGGGCCAGGGTCTCGACAAGCGCCGCTTCCAGCGGCGGGGCGAGCCAGCGTCCGCGCGGCGGCGGATCCGTCCGCATGTCGATCGCCGAGACGTCCGGCAGGGCGGCGCCGCCATGCCGCTCCGCCAGAAGGAGGTGGCCATAGCGCCCGCGCTCGACATTCACTTCAGTCTCCAGCGCCGGCGTGGCCGACGCGAGGACGACCGGGAATTCGCCCAGGCTTCCCCGGACGACGGCCATGTCGCGGGCGTGATAGATCACCCCCTCTTCCTGCTTGTAGGAAGCGTCGTGTTCCTCGTCGACGACGATCAGGCCCAACTCCGGATAGGGCAGGAAGAGCGCGGAGCGAGCGCCGACGACGACCCGGGCCCGTCCCTCCGCGATGTCGCGCCAGACCCGGCGTCGCTGTGTGCGGCGGACGTCCGAGTGCCACAGCGCCGGCTCGGTCCCGAAGCGGCGCCGGAACCGGTCCAGCCATTGGGCCGAGAGCGCGATTTCCGGCAGGAGGACCAGGCATTGGCGCCCTTCGGCGAGAGCGGCGGCCACCGCCTCGAAATAGACCTCCGTCTTGCCGGAGCCCGTGACCCCTTCGAGAAGCGTGGCGGCGAAGCGGTTGGCCCGGACCGCGTCGCACAGGGCTTCAGCGGCGGCAGCCTGCCCCTTCGAGAGGGTGACCTTGCCGCTGTCGGCGTCCGGCGGCGCGGTCCACGCCCCGGTCTCCGCGACGGGGACGACGGCACCCGCGTCGAGGAGGCCTTTCACGACACCCGCCCCGACCCCCGCCGCCCGCGCCATTGCCGCGGCGCTTTCCCACTGGGCGGAGGCCGGCAGGGCAAGGATCTTCTCGCGCCCCGGGGTGGCCCTGATGTCCGGCACGGGCGAAGCCAGCCTGTAGAATGTTTCCGCCGAGCCGCGTTCGAGCGCTTCGGGAATACTCAGCACCATCCGCAGAACGGCGCCCGGCGCGGACAGGGTATAGGCCGCGACCCAGTCGACGAAGCGGCGCTGGACCTCGCCCACGGGCGGTGCGTCCAGCCGCTCGACGATGGGTTTGAGCTTGCCGGCCGCGACCTCTCCCGTGCCGGCCCCCCAGACGACCCCCACCAGATGGCGCGGCCCCAGCGGAACGCGCACGATGTCGCCCGGCGCCACTGCGAGTTCGTCCGGCAGCGCGTAGTCGTAGAGCCCGGCAAGCGGCAGCGGCAGCAGCACGCCGACCCGATTATCCGTCTTATGCGTCGGGAAAAGCTGGGGATCGATCACACGATTGAAGGCTCGCAAACTGGCGCGGGCAGCGCCGATGGTTTATACATTGGGGACCATAGACGAAGCGGTGGAACGGCCCAAGACGGCCGGGAACCGACGCCATCCATCGAGGACCCGGCAAGGGTCGCAAAGCCCCCGAAGGGCTGCGAAACCCGTGTTTGGGTAGAAAAGGGCCCGGAAGGGAATACGCCGACCATGAAGTTTTTTGTCGACACCGCCGACCTCAACGAAATCCGCGACCTGGCGGCCACCGGTCTCCTGGACGGGGTTACGACGAACCCCTCGCTGATCGCCAAGTCGGGCGGCGATTTTCTGGAGACGATCCAGGAGATCTGCCGTGTGGTGCCGGGCGACGTGAGCGCGGAAGTCACCGCGACCGACTTCCACACCATGGTGCGCGAAGGCCAGAAGCTGGCCAAGCTGGCCGACAATGTCGTCATCAAGGTGCCGCTGACGATGGATGGCCTGAAGGCCTGCAAGACCTTCCGGAACGACGGTATCAAGGTCAATGTCACCCTGTGTTTCTCGCCGGCCCAGGCGCTGCTCGCGGCGAAGGCGGGCGCCAGCTACATTTCGCCCTTTGTCGGGCGTCTGGACGATATCGGGACCGACGGCATGGGCCTGATCGCCGAC
>CAYGKX010000191.1:0-7672 GCA_964350225.1 uncultured Rhodospirillaceae bacterium
GGAGGGTCGTGAAACGATGCGGCAGCTTCGTCTGATCGACGATCCGGACGGAAGTGCCGTCATCGTCGAGCCAGATGGTACGGTGGGGGGTGCCGTCGACTTTCATGATGGTTGTATAGGACGCCGCCGCCTGCCCCGCAATCGCACCGGGAGCGGCCTCACGCCTTGTGTTGCAGAAGGACGTGCCAGTGCCAGGCGGCCGGCTTCTGCTCGACGTCGCGGATGAGCCAGGGCTCGAACCCCTCGAAGATGTCCAGCAAATCCCGGGCGTCGCAGAAGAAATGGGGATGGTGCTTGTCGCCCCGTCCCGGCTGCGGATCGGCCCAGGTATCCGGCGCGACCTCGTTGCCCCGGCCGAAGGACGCGTTTCGCTTCGACAGCATGGTGCCGAGATAGATGCCGCCGGGACGTAGCACCCGCCGGATCTCCGCCACCGACCGGCGCACCACATCGCCATTTCCGTGGTAGATGACGTTCCAGGACAGGACCATATCGAAGCGGTTGTCCTCATAGGGCAGGTCCGTCATGTCGCCGCGCTTGAAGGCGATGTCCGCGCCCATGTCCCCCGCCTGGGCCCGCGCGTAGTCGAGGCCGCTCTCGCTCGCGTCCATCGCCGACAACTCGAAGCCCAGCGCCGCGAGAAAGACGGCATGCCGTCCGACACCGCATCCGAGGTCGAGAACCGAGCGCGTCCCGGCCCGCACCATGATCGGGACCGCGGCCTCCACGTCCGGCGCCGGGGTCAGCCACTCGGCGCGGCCGTCCTCGCTCTGCCAGGCCTGGTCCCAGGCGATATGGGCGGTGGCGGTGTTCTGGATGTTCATGGTCGACCTCAATTGATGATGCGCCGGCGCAGGAGGCTGCTCACCTGCTCGACCGCGATGACGAGCAGGAAGACCGACAGGATGATGGTGCTGGCCTGGTCGTACTGAAACATGTCCATGGCGACCTTGAGCTCGATGCCGATGCCCCCCGCCCCCACCAGGCCCAGGATGACGGAGGATCGGGTCGCCTTTTCCAGACTGAAGAGCGACGTGTTGATCATCGATGGCATCGCCGCCGGCAGGACGGCGCAGAAGGTCGTCCCCGTCCGGCTCGCCCCGATGGCGGTCAGGGCCTCCTGCGGCGCCTTGTCGGTTTCCTCCATCGCCTCGGCGAAGAAGCGGCCGCAGAAGCCGATCGTATCGATCATGATGGCGAGGGTACCGGCGAAGGGGCCCAGCCCGACGCTCGCGACGAATATCAGCGCCCAGATGAGGTCCGGCACGGTGCGGAAAAAGGCGATCAGGGTACGGGCGGGGTAGTAGAGGAAACGGGACGGGCTCTGGCTGCGCGCGGCCAGGACGGCCAGCGGGATGCTCAGAAGAACACCGAAGACGGTCCCGACCAGCGCCATCTGGAAGGTCTCGAGGATCGAAACGCCAACGGGCCACAGCCGGTCGAGGCTGGGCGGCAGCATCTCCCCGACCAGCCGGCCCATGCTCGGAAGGCCCTCGATCAGATCCGTCAGGGACCAGCCGGCACCCTGAAGGGACAGGACGAAGAAGGCGACGACCAGCATGTAAACGACGAAGGCGAGCGGGCTCGGCCGGTGGAAACGCGGCAACGCGATCGCGGTTCTCTCAGTCATAGAGCCCCCGCAACTGGTCGGGATTGAGGCCCTCCGCCGCCGCGTCGAGCGCGACCCGGCCCTCGCGCAGGCCGATCACCCGGTCGGCATAGCCGACGGCATGGTCGAGATTGTGCGAGGTGAAGAAGAGCGTGATCCCGTGTTCGCGCATGAGGCCGCGGAAGAGCTCCATGACCTCCTCCCCCGCGTTGGGATCGAGGCTCGCGGCGGGTTCGTCGGCGATGACGATCTCCGGCCGCTGCATAAGGGCGCGGGCGATGGCGACGCGCTGCGACTGCCCGCCGGACAGCCTGTCGACCCGGCGCGCCGCGATATCGGCCAGACCGACCTGGTCGAGGCAGGCGAGCGCCTCGTCCCGCGCCGCCTGGGGGGCCAGGCCCTGGAACCAGTAGCGCGCCCCACCGGTCCGGCCGAGCGCGCCATGCAGCACGTTGGTCAAAGCGGAGAGCCGGGGCACGAGATTGTGTTTCTGGAAGACGAATCCGATCCGGGCGCGCAGGTGGCGCAGGGAACGGCGCGGCAGGCGACGGACATTCTGGCCCAACAGCGTGATCTCCCCGTCGTCCGGTTCGATCAGGCGCAGACAGCAACGGAGAAGCGTCGATTTCCCGGTGCCGTTCGCGCCGATGAGCGACACGGCTTCCCCCGCATGAAGGGTAAAGCTGATCTCCTTCAGGACGGTCAGATCGGCGCCAAAGGTCTTCCGCAGCCCGGCGACCGAGAGATGCGCTGGGCCTTCGGCGACCGGTGCCGGAGCACCGGTCGCCTGGCGCAGGTCGTAGACGACCCCGGCCATTGCCGATCTCTATCGAATGAGCGCCGCCGGATCAGTC
Source organism: uncultured Rhodospirillaceae bacterium (assembly GCA_964350225.1). Lineage (GTDB taxonomy): Bacteria > Pseudomonadota > Alphaproteobacteria > Bin65 > Bin65 > CAYGKX01. The sequence continues at coordinate 2,464 of CAYGKX010000191.1, forward strand.
GCCCACGAAGTTGGAATATTGCGGATAGCCGATCGTTGCGTACATGGCGCGGACGTAGTCGTAGTCCGAGTCCTTGATGTTCGGCAGGAACTTCATGCCGCGATACTTCTGGTTGTCCTCGCCGACGAGGATCGCCTTGACCAGGTCATTCGATTTTTCGGTAAAGGCCTTGCGGTAGGTATCGACCAGCTTCTTGTCGACATGGATGCCGACCAGAAGGACGTCGTTCGGCAGGTCCGGACCCCGCCCGATGACCCGGAAGGCGCCGGGCTCGAGTGTCTTCTCCCGCTTCCGCAGGCCGACAAACTTGCCGTAATTCATGCCGACCGCGGCAATGTCGCCACGCTTGAGTGCCTCCCAGGCGATGTTGCGCGAGACATGGGAGATCTTCAGGTCCTTGCGCGGGTCGAGGCCGAGGTCGGCGATGACCTGCAGGGGCGCGAGATGGTTGGAGGTCGAACCGATATCGCCGACCGCGATCTTCTTGCCCTTGAGCTGCTTGACGGTCGACAGCCCGCTGTCGGCCATAACGATGATCGCCGAGAAATAGTCGGGGCGGGAGAAACCGACGACCGGATAGGCCTTGGTGCGCTTCTGGAAGACGACATATTCCGCCGGTCCGGTCAGGACGAAGTCGATCTTCTTCGACTTCAGCGCCTCGACGGCGGCGGTGCGGTTGGAGACCGGGTAGAACTTGATCTTGGTATCGGTCGCCTTCTCCAGAACGTCTTTGAACTTGCCGAACTCGCGGCGCAGGTTCTCGAGGCCGACGATGTCGGTGACGGCGAAGCGGACGGTCTCCGCGGCGGAGACGGTCTGGGCGGAGAAAGCGGTAGCGGCGGCGACGGCCGCGGCGGCGGCGAATTTCGTGGTGGATTTCGCGATGGTGCGCAGTTGCATGGGACGGCTCCCCTGAATGGCGTTTACCAACGCGCCGATTGAGCGACAGGTGCACGACAGCGGCGTGACCGGCGGATGAATTCTGGACGACGTTTCGATGTCGGTTCGGTGACGGGGTTGGTTCAGGGGGGGCGGTTCAGTGGCGGGGTGGTGCAGGTGGGAAGAACGGTGGCGTCCTCTCCCAACCTTGACTCCCGCGCCGGAGTCCGCATCAGTATTAAGAACATTAAGGGAACGATTGTCTCTCATGACCGCGACGCTCGACCAGCTGCGCGCCCGGATCGCCCAGATCGAAGGGGTCGCGCCCGACCTGACGACCGGGGCCGCCGGACGGCAGCAGATCGTGCCGACCGGCTGGGCGGAAATCGACGCCGGACTTCACTGGGTGGGACCCAGGGGCAACGGGCTGCCGGCGGGCGCGGTGCACGAGGTTCTGTCGCCCGATCCGGACGACGGTGCCGCGACCGGTTTTCTCCTCGCCCTTGCCCGGGCCTTTCTCGCGGCGCGGCCGGGGGGGCTTCTTTGGGCTTCCTGCCGCGCCGATCTCTATGGACCCGGTCTTCTGGCTGCCGGGCTCGATCCGGCGCGGGTCGTGATCGCCCGCGGTCAGACGGCGGAGGACGTGCTGTGGAGCGTCGAGGAAGGCCTCGCGACCCCCGGCCTCGCCGCGGTCGCCGCCGAAACCGGCCCCCTGGACTTCTCTCTGAGCCGCCGGCTGCAACTGGCCGCGCACGACCATGGCCGCCCGCTTCTCCTGCTCTGCCCCGCACGGCGCAGCCTGTGGCCGAGCGCAGCCGTCACCCGTTGGCAGGCCGCCGCCGCCCCGGGCGGCCGGCGCGCGGTCGAACTGCTGCGCTGCCGCGCCGGACGGCCCGGGCGCTGGGTGGTATCGGCCGCGCCGGCTCCATCAGGGCGCCTGGCCGGAGAGCGCAAGGCAAAATTTTAGAACGATAAATTTATAAAAAATATAACAAATATAAAATACTATATTGTTACATTCGTTCCTGAATAAGAGAGAAGTGGATCAGGCCGCCTCCGGCACCTCCGAGGGCAGGACGGTCCTGTCCGTCATTCCCTCCCAGGCCATCAGAAGATCGGTCTCGAAGACACCGGCCCAATCGGGGTCGTTTTGCAGGACGGAGGCGCGTGCGGCCGCTCCCATACGCAAACGTGCCGCGCCGTCGAGAATCAGGGGCGTGAGCGCGTCGGCCCAGCCCTCGGCCGTGTCCGAGGCGACGATCACGCCATCGGTTCCCGGCGCGCGGATCGTCTGGGCCGGCGCCGTGCCCGCCCGGACCGCCACCGGCATCCCGGCCGCCTTCGCTTCCAGCACCACATTGCCGAAGGTCTCGGTCTGGGACGGAAAGACATAGATGTCCGCGCTGGCATAGATACGGGCGAGTACCGATTGCGGGACGGCACCCGGCAGGGTCGCGAGCGGCCCGAGCCGCCGGGCGACGGCGGCCCGTTGGTCTCCCTCTCCCATGACGAGGAGGTGAACAGGCAGTTCCCTCTGATGGAGCACAGCGGTGACGTCGGCGGCGAGCCGGACATTCTTGGTCTCGTCGACACGCCCGGCGAAGAGCAGGATGACCGCGTCGCCCGGCAGCTCGAATGTCCGGACGAGCCAGTCCCGGTCGCGCCAGACCGGATCGAAGCGGTCCCGGTCGATGCCGCGCCGAAGCCGGCTCGCCGGCGTCTCCGGATAATCGCGCGCGAACCAGGCCGCCTGTCCCGGATGCGAATGGAAAAGATGATCCGCCGCGCCCAGCACCCGGGCGACCCGACGGCCCATCCAGCGGGCGGCGAGCGCCGGTAGGCCCAGGCGTTCAACTGCCGCGCGCGCCGGGCGAAACCGGCCGAAAAGGTTGAACACCACCTCGCCGGTATAGCGGCGGGCAAAAGCGGGAAGGTCGGTGTGGACCGAGGCGGCGAGGGGCAGCCCCCGTTCCCGCGCGACGGCAGCCGCGCTCCGCGACAGGGCAAAGCTCGCCGTCGCGTGGAGGAGGTCGTGACCGGCGAAAAGCCGCTGGCCCAGCGGATGACGGCCGGCGAGGTCGGTATGTCCCCCACCCTGGCGAAGACCCAGCGACCGGGTGCCGCGCCGTGCCGGCAAGAGCCTCAGCCGGACATTGGAAGATAACGGGACCGACTGATCCGTTCCGTCCGGCGACAGGAAATAGACGGTGAGGTCGACCCGGTCGCCGAAACCGGTCGCCGCTTCCGCGAAACGCTCCCAGCATTTCACATGCCCACCGGCGTTGGGCGTCCGTTCGAGGTCGACGGCGACCCCGACGGACAGGGGCGCACCCGATTCGGGAAGCGGAAATACGGTCATCGACGATCCGGCGATCGATACTGTTCGAAGACAGCTACCGCCTGTCCGGCGATCCGGCCGGTCGTCTCCCGGTCTTCGATGGATCGATCCCGTATGACAGATCAATGTAGCTTCATGGTCGTTGTAGGCGCTGGTTGTGACAGAGATGTGGCGTCCGCGCGGCGCTGGAAAGGCGGTCACGGATTCTTGTTCTCTTCTCGATCTGGAAAAGAACAAAAAATGAACTAAACTGACCGCATGACCGAAGTCCCCTTCTCGAAGCGACGGCTCCTGTCCGTCTGGCTGCCCGACTTCGCGACCGACCGGATCGCCCGGCGGCGGCCGGAGGTGCGCGCGGTGCCGACGGTGGTGACCCTGCCGGAAAACGGGCGTCTCGCCGTGGTCGCGGTCAACCGGCCCGGGGCGGTGCTGGGACTGGCCCCGGGTCAGGGCCTGTCCGACGCCCGTGCCCTCTATCCCGGGGCGCTCGCCGTCGAGGCCGACCCGGGCGGCGACGCCCAGGCGCAGGCCCGGCTGGCCGACTGGGCAACCCGCTATACCCCCTGGGCCGCGACCGACCCGGCGGCGGGCAGCTTCGAAGGCGGGCTTCGGCTCGACATCGCCGGCTGCGCCCACCTGTTCGGCGGCGAGGCGGCCCTTCTGGAGGATCTCGGCCGGCGGCTGGCCGGCTTCGGTCTCGCCCACCGGCTGGCCATCGCGCCCACCCTGGGCGCCGCCTGGGCCTGGGCCCGGTTCGGCGACCCCGGCCAGCCGGTCCTCGATGTCACCCGGCCGGGGGACCTGGCCGACCGCCTCGCCCCCCTGCCCGTCGCGGCGCTGCGCCTGCCCCCCGCCGATGCGGACATGCTGGTCCGCCTGGGCCTGCGACGGGTCGGCGACCTCTACGGCATTCCCCGGGCCGCCCTCGCCGCCCGTTTCGGCGACGGGGTGCGCCGGCGGCTCGACCAGGCCCTCGGCCACGAGAGCGAGCCGATCTCCCCGCGCCGCCACAGGACACCGCGCGCGGAACGGTTCGTCGCCAATGAGCCGCTCCTCCAGCCGGAGGACGTGCCCCGCATCCTCGACGGCCTGCTCGGCCGCCTGTGCCGGCGGCTGGAGGCGGAGGGGCTGGGCGCCCGGAGGCTGGTCTACACCCTCTACCGGGTCGACGGCACGACGGCGGAGGCGCAGGTCGGCACCAGCCGGCCGACCCGGGAGGCTGCCCATCTCGCGCGTCTCTTCGCGCCCAGGCTGGAGGGGCTCGACCCCGACCCGGGGGTCGATGCCGCCCTCCTTTCCGCCGTCGCGACCGATCCCTTTCGCCCGCGCCAGGAGCAGGCGGCGACGGATGGGCCCACACCCGGCGGCCCGAAACCGTCCCACCTTTCTGCCCACAGCCCGGAGCTGGCCGAGTTGATCGACCGCCTCGCCAACCGCCTCGGCCCGGACAACGTCTTCCAGCTCGCCCCCGCCGAACGCGCCCTGCCGGAGGACCGCTCGGTCGCGACCCCGGCCCTCGACGGCGCCCCGCCCGACTGGTCCGCCTGGCCGGCCACGACCTACCCGCCGCCGCTGCGGCTCCTGTCATCTCCGTCGGCGGTGGAGGCGGTAGAGGAAGATAAAGGCGCCACAGGCCCCTCTCCCCCCTTGAGGGGGAGGAGTACCGACGCCGCCTTTGAAACCCTTTCGGCGGATAGCGAAAATGTGGCTTTGCCAGCTGACGAGAGCGCCCCGCCCGCCCGCTTCCACTGGCGGCGCCAACCCGTGGAGCTCGCCGCCGCGACAGGCCCTGAGCGGGTCGTCGGCCCCTGGTGGGCGGGGGACGCGCGCTGGCGCGACTACTGGCGCGCGGAAGACCGGGACGGCCGCCGCCTCTGGCTCTTCCGGGACCTCGCCACCGGCCGCTGGCACGTCCACGGGCTGTTCGGGTGAGAGAAGATGATTATAGGACTGCAAAATGCTAGCATAACGAAAGCATTTTGCTATCAAGGA
>CAYGKX010000192.1:0-457 GCA_964350225.1 uncultured Rhodospirillaceae bacterium
CCAGAGCCCGAGTTCGACGAGCGCCGCCCTGGCGTATATCCCGGCCGGCACATGGCGCGGATCGCCGACGGCGAGCGGACGATCGCCGAGCCGCGCGAGGATCGGGGCGGTCCGAAGCGGCACGGGCGCCGGGAGGTCACGTGGGGCCACAATGACGAGCCGGTTGCCCAGAAGGCGGACCCGGGTCCCCGCGAGGAGGCGATGTCGCGACGCGAGCCAGTCGACCCAGCGGCGGTTTGCCGACAGGAAAATCCCGGCCGGCGCCGCCCGGTCGATCTGGCGGGCCAGCACGCCGCTCGACGCATAGGCGATTCTTGCCCGGCCGCCGCTTTCGGAACGCCAGGCGGAGGCCACTTCATCCAACGCCTCCTTGACGCTGGCGGCGGCGAAAATCGTCACGCGCTTCTGGGCACGGGCCGCGGGCGCCGTGCCCGCAGCGACGCCTGTCATTCCGAAT
>CAYGKX010000192.1:467-7663 GCA_964350225.1 uncultured Rhodospirillaceae bacterium
CCCGGCACCAGCCCGTCACCGTCATGCCCTTCCTCCGTTCCGATCCGCGCCCGGACCGGACCCGACGGAAACCGCTATATTCCGCGAGATATAGCGTATGGACAAGGGTGGGGAAAGCGCGCCTTGCGGCTGGCGGCCCGTGGCCCGTATAAGGGCGCGAACCAAGACGCGGGAGAGGTTCATGATCCTGATCACCGGCGGCGCCGGCTTCATCGGCTCCAACCTGCTGGCCGGACTGGAGGCGCGGGGCGAAACGGACCTCTATGTCTGCGACCGCCTCGGCACGGGCGACAAGTGGCGCAACATCGCCAAGCGCGAGGTGGCCGGCATCATCGAGCCGGAGAACCTGTTCGACTTCCTCAAGCGCTCGCGGGTCTACACCAAACTCGACGCGATCTTCCACATGGGCGCGATCTCCGCGACGACGGAGACGGACGCCGACCTGATCGCGCGGACCAACCTGACCCTGTCGCACCGGCTGTTCGACTTCTGCGCGGAGAACGGCATTCGCTTCATCTACGCCTCGTCCGCCGCGACCTACGGCGACGGAAGTGCAGGCTTCGACGACGATCCGTCGATCGATGCGCTCGCGAAGCTGAAGCCCCTGAATGCCTATGGCTGGAGCAAGCATGTCTTCGACCGGCGTCTTGCCCGGCTTGTGGATGACGGCGCGCCGCTGCCCCGCCAGACCGTCGGCCTCAAGTTCTTCAACGTCTATGGGCCGAACGAGTATCACAAGGGGTCGATGCGGAGCGTCGTGACCAAGCTCTACCCGCAGCTGGCGGCGGGCGAGGCCGCTCGGCTCTTCAAGTCGCACCATCCGGACTACGAGGACGGCGGGCAGATGCGCGACTTCGTCTGGGTCGGGGACTGCGTCGACGCCATGCTGTGGTTCTACGACAACCCGAAGGTGCACGGGCTCTACAACATGGGGACCGGCCAGGCGCGCAGCTTCGCCGACCTCGCCAGGGCCGTCTTCGCCGCCCTGGGCAAGGACCCGAAGATCGACTATTTCGACACGCCCGAGGAGCTGCGCGACAAGTACCAGTATTTCACCCAGGCCGAGATGGGCCGTCTGCGCGCCGCCGGATACACGAAAGAATTCACCTCGCTCGAGGAAGGTATCGGCCGCTACGTCCGCGACTTTCTCGCGGCAGACGATCCCTATCTCTGACGGGTAAGGCAGATGCCTGAGGCCACATCGACACGGATCCTTCGAGACGCGCTGCGCGCTCCTCAGGATGAAGTATCGGCGTCTGGCTTCATCCTGAGGAGGGCGCGGAGCGCCCGTCTCGAAGGATGGGACGAGGGGCTCCAATGCTAGACAGCCTTATCCATCTCGCGGCCGGGACGACCACACTCCTCGCCATTCCCTTCCCGCGGATCGACCCTGTGGCCCTCGACCTGGGCCCGTTCCAGATCCGCTGGTACGCGCTCGCCTATGTCGTCGGGCTGCTCTTCGCCTGGTGGTATGTCCGGCGCCTCGCGGCGAGCCGGCCGCCGGGCAAGGAGATCCTGACCGGGAAGGATGTCGACGACCTCCTGTTCTGGGCGACCCTGGGCGTCGTCCTGGGCGGGCGGCTCGGCTATGTCCTCTTCTACAAGCCGGCCTATTTCCTCGCGAACCCGGGCGAGATCTTCGCGCTGTGGGAAGGCGGCATGTCCTTCCATGGCGGGTTGCTGGGCGTGATCCTGGCGATGGTGATTTTCGCCTGGGTGCGCAAACGGAACCTTTTGTCCATAGGCGACCTCGCCGCCTGCGCGACGCCGGTCGGCCTGTTCCTCGGCCGGCTGGCGAACTTCGTGAACGGGGAGCTGTGGGGCCGGACGAGCGATGTCCCCTGGGCCATGGTCTTTCCGCGCGGCGGACCGCTGCCCCGCCACCCCAGCCAGCTGTACGAGGCTCTTCTGGAGGGGCTTGTCCTTTTCTTCGTGCTGATGGTCTATCGCCGGCGGACGGCCGCGCTGGACCGGCCCGGCGAATTGGGCGGCCTCTTCTGCATCGGCTATGGCGCGGCGCGCTTCATCGTCGAGTTCTTCCGCCAGCCGGACGCGCATCTCGGCTACCTCTGGGGCTTCATCACGATGGGCCAGATCCTGTCGCTGCCGCTGATCGCCTTCGGCGTCTTCCTGATGTGGCGGGCGCGACGGAAGGCGCGGCGAGCCGAAGGCGCCGCCGGGGCCTGATCCGCCGATGACCCCGCTGGGCGAACGCCTGCGACGGCGGATCGTCGGCTCTGGGCCGGTCCCCGTTTCGACCTTCATGGCCGAAGCCCTGGGCGACCCGACCCACGGCTATTACCCCACGCGCGACCCGCTGGGGGCGCGGGGCGACTTTACGACCGCCCCCGAGATTTCTCAGGCCTTTGGCGAGCTGATCGGCCTGTGGTCGGTCGTCGTCTGGCAGTCGATGGGGGCGCCCGGCACATTCCGCCTCCTCGAGCTGGGCCCGGGACGTGGCACCCTGATGGCCGATTTCCTGCGCGCGGCCGGCCGCGCCGTTCCGGCTTTCGCGGCCGCCGCCGACCTGCACCTCGTCGAGACCAGCCCTGTCCTGCGCGCGGCCCAGGCGGAGCGGCTGTCGGGTTTCGAACCGAACTGGCACGACGACCTGGCGACGGTGCCGCCCGGGCCTTCGATCGCCGTCGCCAACGAATTTTTCGACGCCCTGCCCGTTCGGCAGATCGAGTGGCGAGACGGCGCCTGGCGCGAACGCCTGGTCGACTGGACGGGGGACCGCTTCGCCCTCGTCCTCTCGCCCGAGCCGACACCCCTCGCCGCGGCGCTGCCCGACGGCCTGCCGCCGCCCCGGGCCGGTGCGGTCTTCGAGATCGCCGCCCCCGCGCAAACGATCGGCGCGGCGCTCGGCGCGCGCCTGGCCGCGGAGGGCGGGGCGGCGCTTACGATCGATTACGGACACGCCGTCCCGGGCTATGGCGATACCCTTCAGGCGGTCGCGGCGCACGGATATGCCGACCCGCTCGCCGACCCGGGAGAGGCCGACCTGACGGTGCATGTCGACTTCGCCACCCTCGGAATGACCCTCGCGCAGGCCGGGGCGACGATCCACGGCCCGACGACCCAGGGCGCCTTCCTCAAGGCATTGGGCATCGAGGCACGGCGCGAATCGTTGCTCGGCCATGCCGGTACGGACCAGAAGGCCGGGATCGAGAGCGGCATCGAGCGGCTGATCTCGCCGGACGGAATGGGCACCCTCTTCAAGGTTCTCGCCGCGACCGCGCCGGGCCTGCCAGCGCCGCCCGGCTTCGCCCCCTGACAGCTGCCCACGCCGCCGCTACACTCCGCGCGACCGCCCCAACACCGGACCGACCATGGCCGAGAAGATCGTCGCCGACCCGCTCACTGGCCTGCCCGGCATCGCCCACGGCTTTTTCACCCGCAACGGCGGGGTGAGCGAAGGAATTTACGCCTCGCTCAACTGCGGTCAGGGCTCCGACGACGCGCGTCATGCCGTTGCGGAGAACCGCAGCCGGGTCGCGTCGGCGCTGGGTATCGCGGCAAGCCATCTCCTCTCCGTCCACCAGATCCACAGCCCCGAAGTCGTGGTCGTCGACGAAGTGTGGGAGCCGTCGGACCGTCCGCGCGCGGACGCGATGGTGACCCGCAGGCCGGGCGTCGCGCTGGGTATTCTCGCGGCCGACTGCGGGCCGGTCCTCTTCGCCGACGCCGAAGCGGGTGTCGTCGGCGCTGCGCATGCGGGGTGGCGTGGGGCGGTGGGCGGCGTCCTGGAGGCGACCGTGGCGGCGATGGAGGAACAGGGGGCGGAGCGGGGCCGGATCGCGGCGGTGCTGGGTCCGACCATCGCCCAGCCGTCCTACGAGGTCGGCCCGGAATTCCCCGCCGCCTTCGTCGAGCAGGCCCCGGAGAATGCGCGCTTCTTCCGGCCGAGCGCCCGCGCGGGACACCATATGTTCGACCTGCCCGGCTATATTGTCGCGCGCCTGGCGGCCCTCGGCCTCGGTCATGCCGGCCATGTGGATCGCGACACCTGCGCGGAGCCCGACAGCTTCTTCAGCTACCGCCGCTCGACCCTCGAGGGAATCAAGGGCTACGGCCGCAACATCTCCGCCATCCTGCTGGAGGGCTGAGGCCATGGCCCTGCATTTCGAGCGGACGGAACTGGCTGCGCGCCGCGATGCCACCTGCGCGGCGATGGTGCGGGAGGGGCTGGACGGCCTCCTGATCTTCCGGCAGGAGAGCATGTTCTACCTGACCGGCTACGACACCTTCGGCTACGTCTACTTCCAGTGCCTGTATCTCGGCGCCGACGGACGGATGACCCTGCTGACCCGGGCGCCCGACCTCCGCCAGGCGCGGCTGACATCGGTCATCGAGGACATCCGCGTCTGGGTCGACCGGGACGGCGCGACCCCTGGGGATGAGCTGCGCGCGATCCTTGCCGAACACGGCGCGACGGGCGGGCGCCTGGGGATCGAGTGGGAAGCCTATGGCCTGACCGCCAACAACGGGCGGATGGTCGAGGCGGCGCTGGGCGAGTTCGCGACCCTGGTCGACGCATCGCACCTCGTCAGCCGCCTGCGCCTGATCAAGAGCCCGGCGGAGATGGGCTATGTCCACCAGGCCGCGACCCTCGCCGACGACGCCCTCGACGCGGCGATCGCAACCGCCGGGCCGGGTGCCTTCGAAGGCGACATCCTGGCGGCCATGCAGGGTGCGGTCTTCAAGGGCGGCGGCGATTATCCGGGCAACGAGTTCATCATCGGCTCCGGCCCCGGCGCTCTTCTCTGCCGCTATTTCACCGGCCGGCGGCATCTGGACGCGAACGACCAGCTGACGCTGGAGTTCGCCGGCGTCTACCGCCGCTACCACGCCTGCCTGATGCGCACCTTCGTCGTCGGCGACGTCCCGCCGCGCCAGCGGGACATGCACGAGGTCGCCGTCGGGTCGCTGGACGCCGCGAAGGAAGCGCTCAAGCCCGGCCGTCCCATCGGGGAGGTCTTCGACGCCCACGCCCGGGTCATCGACGATGCCGGCATGCGGGACCACCGCCTGAACGCCTGCGGCTACTCCCTCGGCACGACCTTTGCGCCGAACTGGATGGACTGGCCGATGTTCTACACCGGCAATTCGGTGGAGGCCGCGCCCGGCATGGTTTTCTTCATCCACATCATCCTGTTCGACAGCGAGGCAGGCCTCGCGATGACGACCGGCCAGACGGTGGAGGTGACGAAGACCGGCGCGGTGCCGCTGTCGCGGCACCCGGCGGATCTGGTCGCTCTCTAGCCGCCCGACACCCCGCCATGCCCTATCTCTACATGTTCCTGATCGTCTGCCTGTTGGGCCTCCTGGCCACTTGCGTCATGATCGTGTGAGACCCTCCGCCCGGAGCGGATGCGCCCGATCAGGCGGTGCGCATGAAGGCGTAGGCGCGGGGCGCCGCGAAGACCGCCAGGCCAATCGTCGCGACCGTCAGGGCGGCACCGACCGCATAGGCGCCCCAGGGGGCCGCGTTGTAGGCAAGAGAGGCCGCGGGCGGACCGAAGATGAAGCCCGAGCCGAGCGCCGCCGCGCTGAGGCCGCCGACCCGGCCCTGATCCTGGGCCCGTTCAGCCATCAGGGTCAGGAGCGCGATGGTCGCCGGGATCGCGGCACCGAAGCCCGCCCCCATGATCGCCATCGCGAGGACGAGTTGCCAGTAGGCCGTCGCGAAGGCCATTCCGACCACGGGCACGAGCACACCGATCAAACCGACCAGGATCGTCCGCCCGTTCGCCGCGGGCGACAGGCGGAGACGCGCGACGACGAGCTGGGCCGCGACGAGGGTGGCGGCGGCGACCATCAGGGCGATCCCGGTGTTGCGCGCGGCGGCGGGGCCGTCGAAGCCGAACCGGTCGGCGATCCGGAAGCCGGTCACCTGGAGGATCACGCCATAGATCGTGAAGACCATGGCGAGCACGCCGAGGAGCGCGGCGATCTGGCCGACCGGCGTCCGGGCCGACCCCGCCGTGCGTTGGGGGCGATGGTGGCGCGGCTCCGACAGGAGGATCAGGACGAAGGGCAGGGTCGCGAGCGAGAGGCCGCCAGAGACATAGAAGGCGACCTCTGTGCCGAAGCCGCTGGTGGCGGCGACCAATGCCGGCCCGCAGACCAGGCCGAAGGGAAAGCCGGCACCGACGACGGCGAGGCTCGCGGTGCGCCGGGCGTGGCTCGTCCGGTCGGCGACATAGGCCTGGCTGCAGGGCATCATCGCGCTGCCGAAGGCCGTGAAGGCGACGCGGATCAGCATCAGGAGGAGAAAGGTGACGCCGATGGCGAGCGCCCCCGCCTCGCGCGCGGCGAGCACCGCGCCAAGTGCGACGGTCGCGAGGCCGGTGGCAATCACGGCCGTCACGATCAGGGGCTTCCGCCCCACCCTGTCGGAGACGCGCCCCCAGATGCCGGAGCCGAGGACGAACACCACGGCGGCCGGGGAGATGATCAGGCTGATCTGGAGTTCGGTCAGGCCATAGCCGCGACCGACCGGCGGCAGCACGGCGAAGACGAAGGAGTTCCCGACCGCCATGGCGAAGGTCGCGACGAACAGGACGCTGGCGCCGACCGCGGTTAGCGGACGGACGCGCTGATCGGTGGGCGGATCGGACAGGGCTGCATGCTCCCGATGGACGGATGGCCATCGATAGTTTCCGGCAACGCGCTCCGCAAACGCCGGGCGGCGATGGCAGCCATGCGCCGCCGCGACGGGGACCGGATCAGGCCTTCGGCATCCGCCGGGGCCGGGCCAGCAACTCCCCGCCGCAGTTGGGGCAGGTCGCGCCCATCCCTTCGGTGCAGGGCGGGCAGAAGGTGCATTCGTAGCTGCAGATGAACGCCGCATCCATGTGGCCGAGCGGTGCCTCGCACTTCATGCAGGCGTCCTTCATCTCGAGCGCCATCGTCTCCTCCCCGATTGCTGCTGTCGGTTGCTCACCGCTATGCTGGACGCCTTTCCCATTGCCGTCGAGGAGAAGATGGCCTGGCAGAAATCGCCGCCGGAACTGATCGCCCGCTTCGAGGCGTTCCTGCCCGACCGGCCCGAGGTCGAGCGGCGCAAGATGTTCGGCAACCACAGCGCCTTCGCCAACGGCAACATGTTCGCGGGCCTCTTCGAGGACTACATGATCCTTCGCCTGGGGGACGCCGAGCGCGCCGCTTTGACGGCGATGGAGGGCGGAGGC
>CAYGKX010000193.1:0-5178 GCA_964350225.1 uncultured Rhodospirillaceae bacterium
GATCGAGGCAGAGGTCGACGAGGAGGACATCCCGCTGGTCAAGAAGGGCCAGAAAGTTCTGGTGCGCGCCGACGCCTTCCCGGGCCGGAGCTTTATCGCGGTCGTTGGGTCGATCACGCCAAAGGGCGACCCGGTCAGCAAGAATTACCGGGTCCGCATCACCCTGCCGTCCGACACGCCACTGCGCTTTGGCATGACGACGGAGGTCAACATCATCGCGCGCGAGGCAGAGAACGCGCTGCTGGTGCCCTTCAGCGCGGTCCGTGCCGGCCACGTCTGGATCGTCGTAGAGGGACGCGCGAAACGGGTCCCGGTCAAGACCGGCATCGTCGGGGACCGGCGTATCCAGATCACGCGCGGCCTGACCGGCGACGAGGCCGTGATCGCCGATCCTCCGGCGGGCCTGAAGCCGGGTACGCGCGTCGCCCCGCGCCGCCCAGCGGGAGACGGCGCCGGCGACGGGGCGGACTAGGCGCCTACCATGGCACTCGCCCTCGATATCGCCCGTACCCACTTGCTCGCCCGCGTCCGGCAGAGCGCGGTCTCGGTGCTCGGCGTGGCGATGGGGGTCGGCTTCGCCATCGCCATGACCTCGATGATGGTCGGCTTCCAGCAGGATTTCGTGCAGCGCGTGATCGACAACTCGCCCCATATCATCATGAAGGACGAGTTCCGCATCCCACCGAAACAGCCGGTCTATCTCGTCTATCCCGACGCGGCGGTCAGCCTGCGCAGTGTCAAGCCGCGAGAGGAAGTACGCGGCATCAAGCGGGCGCAGAGCATCCTGAAGAGCCTGGAGAACTGGCCCGGCCTGGACCTCGCGCCGACCCTCCAGACCCAGGTCTTCCTCCGCTTCGGCAGCAAGGACGAGAGCGCGACCCTGACAGGGATCGAGCCCGAGCGGGAACGGCGGGTGACCAAGATCGAGAAGGATCTGGTCGCTGGCTCCCTCAACGCGCTTCTGACGTCCCCCAACGGCGTCATTCTCGGCGACGGTCTGCGCCGGAAGCTGGGTGCGCGGATGGGCGACACGATCACGGCCGTCTCCCCGGAAGGCGTCATCATGCGGATGAAGATCGTCGGGGTGATCAAGACCGGCGTCATCGCCATCGACGACGTCACCGCCTACGCGCTCCTGAAGAAAGCCCAGGTGCTGGCGAAGCGGACGAACGTCATCAACCAGATCCGAATGCGCGTCGACCGGGTCCAGGCGGCCCGCACCATCGCGGCGCAGATCGAGCGGCGCTATCGCTACAAGACGGAAAGCTGGCAGGAAGCGAACGAAGGCGTGATGGGCATCTTCGTGATCCAGGACGCCGTCCGCTACGCCGTCGTCGGCGCCATCCTGGTCGTCGCCTGTTTCGGCATCTTCAACATCATCTCGACCGTCATCTTCGAAAAGGCGCGGGACATCGCAATCCTCAAGTCCATCGGTTTCGCGGAGGGCGACATCCGCCGCATCTTCCTGCTCGAAGGGGTCATGGTCGGGGTCGCCGGCAGCCTCGTCGGTTGCCTTCTCGGCTATGGCCTCACCCTCGTCATGGCGAGCGTCCGCTTCGAGGTCGGCGGGGTCGTCGAGATGCAGGGCTTCGTCCTGAAATATTCCGTCTGGGACTATGTGGGGGCCAGCGGGATCGCGATCGCGGCCTCGACCCTCGCCGCCTACATTCCGGCGCGCCGGGCCGCGCGGGTGAAGCCTGTCGACATCATCCGGGGAGCGGCATGACCGGCAGCGAAGCCACCCCGCGCCCCGTGGTCCTCCGCGCGGAGCGCGTGACGCGGCTCTTGTCCGGTACCGTGCCCGTCACCCTCGTGAAGGATATCGACCTCGAGATCGACCGTGGCGAGTTCGTCTCGATCACGGGCCCGTCCGGCTCCGGGAAGTCATCTCTTCTGTATCTTCTGGGCCTCCTCGACGGCCCGACCGAGGGCGAGATCCTGATCGATGGCCTCCCGACCGGCGGCCTTTCCTCCGACGAACTGGCTGCGACCCGGCTCGCTCATATCGGCTTTGTCTTCCAGTTCCATTTCCTGCTGCCGGAATTCTCGGTCCTCGACAACGTGATGGTGCCAATGCGCAAGCTCGGCCGGTTGGAGCCGGAGGAAATGCGCGCTCGGGCAACGACCCTCCTGACCGACCTCGGCCTGGACGACCAGGTGAAGAAGCGCCCGGATCAGCTCTCCGGCGGCCAGCGCCAGCGCGTCGCCATCGCCCGGGCCCTGGCAAATGAACCCGCCGTCATCCTGGCAGACGAGCCGACCGGCAGTCTCGACCAGAAGGCGAGCCAGGTGGTGGTCGACATCTTCCGCCGCCTGGTCGACACCGGACGGACCACGGTCGCCATGGTGACCCATGAGCCGGAACTCGCCGCGCAGACCAGCCGGGAAATCCACCTGGTCGACGGACGGATCGTCCGGGACACACCGCAGACGCCTGCCCCGCCGCCCGACAAGGCGGCGGCTCACACACCATGACCGCCGACGTCGACCTGCTCGCCCGGCTCGCGCTCGCGCTCGGCATCGGCCTGCTCGTCGGGTTCGAGCGGGGCTGGCAGCGGCGGGAGGAGCCGACCGGCGCCCGGGCGACCGGCATCCGCACCTTCGCCCTGATCGGTCTCTTCGGCGGCGTCGCGGCCGCTCTCGGCAAGGCCGTCTCCGATATCATGCTCGCCACGGCCTTCCTCGCCTTCGCGATCCTTGTGGCAACCGTTTACGCAACCGGGGTGATGCGCGGCAGGGGGCGCGGCGCGACGACCGAGGTGGCGGCGCTCGCGACCTTCGCGCTCGGCGCGGTCGCCGTACGGGGCGACATGGTCGCGGCGGCCTCGGCGGCGGTCGTGATGACCGTGATCCTCGACCTCAAACGGCCCCTCCATGCCCTCGTCGGCAAGGTCACCGAGATCGAGATGGTCGCGGGCCTCAAGCTCCTTGCCATCTCGATCGTGCTGCTGCCCGTCCTGCCGAACCGCGGCTATGGGCCGGGCAATATCCTGAACCCCTACGAGATCTGGTGGATGGTCGTCCTCGTGGCCGGCATCACCTTCGGCGGCTATCTGGCGCTGCGGATCGCGGGGCCACGGTCGGGTCCTGTCCTGATGGGGGTGATCGGCGGCTTCGCCTCCTCGACCGCGGTGACCGTATCTGCGGCCCGTCTGGCGCGCGCGGCGCCCGGACACGGCAGCCGCTTCGCCGGCGCCATCGCGGCGGCGACGTCGGTCATGTTCCTCCGGACCCTGATCCTCGCGACCATCCTGTTTCCCGCACTGACGGTGCCCCTCGGCGCGCCGCTGGTCGCCGCGGCCCTCGCCGGCGCCGTCGTCGCCTGGATCCACGTCCGGCGCGCCGCCACCGGCGGTCCGGAACGCCCCCGCGACCTCCGGCTCGACATCCAGACACCCGACGATATCGGCACCGCCATCAAGTTCGGGGTAGCTCTCGCCGCGGTGAGCCTCCTCGCCTATTACGGAAAACAGCTGCTCGGCGAACAAGGGCTCTACGCGACAGCCGCCCTGTCGGGGCTGGTCGACGTCGACGCCGTCACGGTCTCCGCCGCCCGGCTCGCGCGCGGCGCCCTCTCGGTCGATGCCCAGACGGCAAGCCTCGCCATCCTGATCGCATCGGCGGTGAACACGCTGGTCAAGGTCGCCATTGCCCGGTTCTTCGGATCGTCCCGTCTCGCCGCGCAGACCGCGCTCCTCGCGGCCGCCTGTGCGGTCGCGGCCCTCGCGGCCTATCTGGCGGCCGCCCATCTCGGCTTCCCCGGCACGACGCCGCGACCGTAAGGCACGATTGCGTTTAGCCCCGATGGCGAAAGCGGCGCGCGAGGAGGTCGAGCCCCAGGACCCCCAACCCCGCAAGAATGCCCCAGAAAGCCGAGCCGATACCCAAGAGGTTCAGCCCGGAGGCGGTGACGACGAGGGTCGTGACGGCGGCCAGCCGCTCCCGCTCGTCCGAGAGAGCCGGGCCGAGGGCCCCGACCAGCGGGCCGATCAGCGCGAGGCCGGCGACCGCGACGACCAGCGCGGCCGGCAACGCGGCGAAGAGCGCGACCAGCGAGGCGC
Source organism: uncultured Rhodospirillaceae bacterium (assembly GCA_964350225.1). GTDB lineage: Bacteria > Pseudomonadota > Alphaproteobacteria > Bin65 > Bin65 > CAYGKX01. The sequence goes on from CAYGKX010000193.1 coordinate 4,062, forward strand.
CGAAAATGGCGAGAATGAGATAGCCCAGCGCATAGAAGGGACCGGTCTTCCATCGCTCCGCCTTGTCCGGATGCACGTCCGGGCCGGTACAAATCGACGCTGTGATCGCGGCGAGGTTCGACGTATGGGCCCCGAAGAAGGCGGTGGCGGTCGATGCAAGGCCCGTCGTGACGAGGATCGAGCGGGTCGGCACCGGATAGTCGGCCGCGCGCAGGACGGCGAAGCCGGGCAGGTTCTGGGATGCCATCGTCACGAGATAGAGCGGCAGGGCAAGCCCGATCAGAACGGCGGGGTCGAAGCTCGGCAGGATGACGACGAGGGTGGTGAGGTCGAGGCCAGCGTCGACCGGGCGCGTCATGCCGAGGAGCCAGGCGAGGAGGACGCCGCCGGCCAACACGATCAGCACCGCGCCGAAAGGACTGACCAGCCGGGCGACGAAGAAGAGCGCGACCAGCGGCAGGACAAGCTCGGGCACGCTGCCGGCCGTTTCGAAGACCGCCATCACAAAGCGGATGACGACCCCCGCCAGCATGGCCGCGGCGATCGAGGCCGGGATGCGTTCGATCAGCCGGCCGATTGGCCGGATCAGGCCCGTCACGACGATCATCAGCCCGACGACGATAAACGCGCCGACGGCCGCGGGCATGCCGACCGGCACCGCCAGCGCGGCGATCAGCGCGGCGCCCGGGGTCGACCAGGCGGTGACGATGGGGATGCGGTGGCGGAGGGAGAGATAGCCGGTCGTCGCCGCCATCGCGAGACAGAGGCCGGAGACCCAGGACGCGACCTCCACCTCGTTCGCCCCCGCCGCCCGCGCCGCCGCGATGATGATCGCCAACGTCCCGCCGAAGCCGACGATGACGGCGACGACGGGAGCCGTGATCAGCGAGAGGCGCATGGCTTCCAGGCCATCGAGGCGACGAAACGTGACGATGGACCCCGGATCAAGTCCGGGGTGGCGCGGTGTGGACGTGCGAACTCATCGCCACCCCGGCCGTAGCGAAGCGGAGAGCCGGGGTCCATGGCGACCTCACGCTATGCGTTCTACAGCAGCCTGCCCATCACGGCGGCCGTGTCGGACATCCGGTTGGAGAAGCCCCACTCGTTGTCGTACCAG
>CAYGKX010000193.1:5188-7632 GCA_964350225.1 uncultured Rhodospirillaceae bacterium
GACCCGGACGAAGGTGCCATCGATGACCTGGGTCTGGGTCAGGTCGAAGGTCGAGCTCGACGGGTTGTGGTTGAAGTCGATCGAGACCAGCGGCGCCTCGTTGGCCGTCAGGATGCCCTTGAGCGGGCCGGACGCAGCGGCCGCCTTCACGGCTTCGTTCACTTCCTCGACCGAGGTCGACTTCTTCGCGTCGAACTTGAAATCGATGAGCGAAACGTTCGGCGTCGGCACCCGGATCGAGTTGCCGTCGAGCTTGCCCTTGAGTTCCGGCAGGACGAGGCCGATGGCCTTGGCCGCACCCGTCGAGGTCGGGATCATCGAGACCGCCGCGGCGCGCGCACGGCGCTTGTCCTTGTGCAGGGTGTCGACTGTCTGCTGGTCGCCGGTATAGGCGTGGATCGTCGTCATGAAGCCGCGCTCGATGCCGACCGTGTCCTGCATGACCTTGGCGACCGGCGCCAGGCAGTTGGTCGTGCAGGAGGCGTTGGAGACGACGCCGTGGTTGCCGTTCAGCTGGTCGTGGTTGACACCGTAGACCACGGTCATGTCCGCGCCGTCGCCAGGTGCGGAGATGAGCACCTTCTTGGCGCCGGCCTCAAGATGCTTCGCCGCCGCATCGCGTTTCGTGAAGATGCCGGTGCATTCGAGGACCAGATCGACACCCAGCTCACCCCAGGGCAGGGCGGCCGGATCGCGCTCCGAGGTGATCTTGATAGGGCCGCGGCCCAGGTTCATCGTATCGCCGTCGGTCGTGACCTCACCCGGATAGACGCCATGGACGGAATCGTATTTCAGGAGATGCGCGTTGTCCTCGACCGAGCCGAGGTCGTTGATCGCGACAAATTCGATGTCGTCCCGGTTGGCTTCGTATGCGGCGCGGAGGACCAGCCGTCCGATGCGGCCGAACCCGTTGATCCCTACCCTCAATGTCATCGCTTCTTCTTCCTCTACTCGACTACAGTCGGGCCTTCACGGCCGCGACGATGGCATCGGAGGTGATGCCGAAATGCTTGTAAAGCTCGCCCGCCGGCGCCGACGCGCCGAATGAGCGCATGCCGACGAAGGCGCCGTCGGGGCCGATATAGCGCTCCCATCCAAAGCCGACCAGCGCCTCGCACGCAACGGTGACCGTCCCGGGCTGCAGGACCTCCCGTCGATAGCTGTCCGGCTGGGCCTCGAAGAGCTCCCAGGACGGCAGAGAGACGACAGCGGCGGCGACCCCGTCCGCGGCGAGTGCCTCGCGGGCCTCCATCGCCAGCTGGATTTCGGATCCCGTCGCAATGAGCGTCGCCTGCCGGTCGCCATCGGCGTCGGCCAGGACATAACCGCCCCGGGCGGTCAGGTTTTCCGACGTGTGCTCGGTGCGGACGGTCGGCAGGCCCTGGCGGGTGAGGACCAGGACGGAGGGGCCATCGGCATTGGCCAGCGCCAGCGCCCAGGCCTCCGCCGTCTCGACGGCATCGGCCGGCCGGAAGACCGTCAGGTTCGGCATCGCGCGCAGCGCCGCGACATGCTCGACCGGCTGGTGGGTCGGGCCGTCCTCGCCGAGGCCGATCGAATCGTGCGTCATCACATAGATCACCCGCTGGCCCATAAGGGCCGAGAGGCGGATCGACGGGCGGCAATAGTCCGTGAAGACCAGGAAGGTCCCGCCATAGGGCACGACGCCCCCATGCAGCGCCATGCCGTTCATCGCGGCCGCCATGCCGTGCTCGCGGATACCGTAATGGATATAGCCGCCCGAGAAGTCGTCGGGCGTCACGACCGCCTGGCTCTTAGCCTTGGTGTTGTTCGACCCCGTCAGGTCCGCGGATCCGCCGATCAACTCCGGCATCAGGGGAGCGAGCACGTCGAGCGTGTTGCCCGAACTCTGCCGACTGGCCTGCTTCGGCCGCTCCTCCGAGATTTTCCGCTTGAGGTCGTCGATGGCGGCGGCCAGGCCTTCGGGCAGGTCGCCCGCGACGGCACGCGCGAAGGCGTCCGACGCGTCCGACCCGTCGAAGCGGGCTTGCCAGTCGGCATAGGCACCGGCGCCACGACCGCCGGCTGTCCGCCAGGCGTCCAGGATGTCCTCCGGCACCTCGAAGGGCGGCGACGTCCAGCCGAGCGCCTCGCGCGTCCCGGCGATCTCCTCGTCGCCCAGGGGGGCGCCATGGGTCGAGGAGGTACCGGCCTTGGTCGGCGCGCCGAAACCGATGACGGTCTTGCAGGCGATCATCGAGGGGCGCGGATCCGACTGTGCCGCCTCGATCGCGGCCGCGACGGCCTCCGGATCGTGGCCGTCGACCGCCTGGACGTGCCAGCCGGCCGCCGTGAAGCGCATGGCCTGATCCTCCGACGTGGAGAGGTCCGTCCCGCCGTCGATGGAGATGCCGTTGTCGTCGAACAGGACGATCAGCCTGCCGAGCTTCATGTGGCCCGCGAAGGTGATCGCTTCCTGCGAG
>CAYGKX010000194.1:0-1113 GCA_964350225.1 uncultured Rhodospirillaceae bacterium
GGTCGAGCCACGGCAGGTCGCGGCGTGGTATCTGATCGTCTATGCCGACGCCTACGACTGGGTGGAGCTTCCCAACGTCCATGGGATGGCGCTCTTCGCCGACGGCGGTCTCCTGGCGACGAAGCCCTATGCCGCGGGCGGCAACTATATCGACCGCATGTCGGATTATTGCGGTCACTGCCGCTATGACGTGAAGAAGAAGTCGGGACCGGACGCCTGCCCTTTCGGCTATCTCTACTGGAACTTCCTCGACACCAACCGCGAGCGGCTCTCCGACAATCGCCGTCTCGCCATGCCCTACCGGACCCTCGCGAAGATGTCCGGCGCGCGGCGCAAGGAGATCCGCGACGATGCCCGGACATTCCTCGACGGCTTGGAATAGGCCCCCTGTTCGGGCGATCCGTGTTCCGCCATCCCGGCCCGCCTCTTTCCCACGAAGGGGGGCGGGCCGGTCAGGGGCGGCCGGTCAGGGGCGGCCGGATCATGCGGTCGTCAGTGGCCTTTGCGTTCGGACACTGCCCGCTCCGGCACCGCATCCGCCGGGATGACCCGCTTGATGAGCGGTTCGATGGTCAGGCCCTGGACGACGACGGAGAAAACGACCACCACATATGTCGCCGTCAGGATCGCGGGCTTTGCATCGCTTTCCGGCAGGCTGAGCGCCAGGGCGACGGAGATGCCGCCGCGCACTCCGCCCCAGGTCAGGACCTTGACCGCCCCCTGGGTAAAATCGCGGAAGGGCCGGAGAAGCGCCACGGCGCCCGCGACGCTGATGAAGCGCGCCAGCACGACCAGCGGAATCATCACCGCGCTGGCGAGAAGCAGCGGCAGGTCGAGCCGGACGACAATGACCTCGAGCCCGATCAGGAGGAAGAGGATCGCGTTCAGCACCTCGTCGATCAGGGTCCAGAAATTGTGCAGGTGCTCCGAGGTCGTCTCGCTCATCGACTTTTCCTTGCCGACGTTGCCGATCAGGAGGCCGGCGACGACGACGGCGATCAGCGGCGAGAGGTGTAAGGCGCCGGCAAGGGCATAGGTGCCCGTGACCAGACCCAGGGTCATGAGGATCTCGACGACATAGTCGTCGATGACGCGCATCGCATCTATGTCGAG
>CAYGKX010000194.1:1123-5528 GCA_964350225.1 uncultured Rhodospirillaceae bacterium
GGACGAAGGTCCCCGTGATGAGGCCGAGGACGGCGCCGCCCAGCGCTTCCGTCACGAAAAGGGACGCGATCGTACCGACGGTTACGGGTCCCTCGCCGGCCGCCGGAAACGCCAGCGCCACGACGATCAGGAAGACGACGACGCCGATGCCGTCGTTGAACAGGCTTTCGCCCGCGATCTTGGCTTCCAGGCTCGGCGGCACCTTTGTGCGCTTCAGGACGCCCAGGACCGCAACCGGGTCCGTCGGCGAGATCAGGGCGCCGAAGACGAGGCAGGCGAGGAAGGGCACGTTCAGGCCGACCGCCTGAAACAGGTAATAGGCGCCGCCGCCGACGATGAAGGTCGACAGAAGCACGCCCAGGGTCGCCATGATCCCGATGGCGTAGCGCCGCGACCACATGTCCGCGAGGTTCACGTGCAGGGCGCCGGCGAAGAGCAGGAAACCGAGGATGCCTTCGAGAAGGGTGTCCGAAAAGTCGACCTCGGTCATGAAGCGGCTGAGCTCGCCCGTCAGGTCGTGGCCCGGCATCAGCGCGTCGACCCCGGCAATCGCGAGCGAGGCGGCAAGCGCCATGACCAGGAGGCCGATGGTCATCGGCAGCTTGAAGATCTTGTGGTTGAGGAAGCCGAAGACGGCGGTGAGGACGAGCAGGACGGCGACGATGTCGAAGGGGCTCATGGCGGGTAAGGGCTCCTGTCGGCACGCGTGTGTGGGTGGGGTCGGCCGGCTATCGGTAGCGAAGCGGATTGGGCCGGGCAAGAGGCATGGCAACGAAGGTTCGGATCGGCATAATGCGCGCCGAAGAGTTTCCCGGTCATGACCGAAGAGCCAGAAGAGAGACGCCGCCCATGTTCCGCCCCAATCCCTTCAAGGCCGCACTTGCCGCCGGTACCCCGCAGCTCGGCGTCTGGCTGGTCGCCAACAACGCCATCACCGCGGAGGTCGCCGGCCGCGCCGGCTTCGACTTTGCGATCATCGACCATGAACACGGCCCGGGCGATCTGGTCGGCGCGATCGGCCAGCTCCAGGCGCTCCGGGCGTCGAGCCCGCAAGGCGGGCCGGCGAGCTTCATCCGCGTCGGCTGGAACGACCCGGTCGCAATCAAGCGCGCGCTCGACACCGGGGTGGAGGGCGTCATGATCCCGATGGTGGAGACGGCCGAGGAGGCACGCGCGGCCGTCGCGGCCTGCCTCTATCCGCCCGCCGGCATCCGCGGCTGTGCGCTGGGCGCGATGCGCGCGACCGGCTTCGGGGCGGATACGCAGGCCTACTGGGACGGCGCCAACCGGGAGGTCTGCGTCATGCTGCAGATCGAGACGGAGAAGGCCGTCGACAACATCCCGGAGATCGCGGCGGTCGAGGGGGTCGATATCCTCTTCATCGGTCCCAACGACCTGACCGTCAGTTCGGGCTATGACCCCCTGAAACCCGAACCGAAGGCGGCCGCCCTCATCGAGAAGGCAGAGCAGGCGATCCTCGCCGCGGGCAAGCCGATGGGCGCCGTGCCCCATTCGGGTCTCGATCTCGACGCCATGTTCGACCGGGGCTACGCGATGGTCGGCGCGGCGAGCGAATTGTCGCTGATGCGCGGCGCGGCGCTGGCGATGACCGAACCCCACAGGAAACGGAAGGCATAGGCGAGGGCGGCCGGACCCGGCCGGCGGCCGCGTCATGAAGGTACTCGTCACCGGCGCGGACGGGTTCATCGGCGGCTATCTCGTCGCCGCGCTCCGCGAAGCGGGTCACGAGGTCGTCGGCGCGGTCCGGCGGCCGGCGCGGTTCCGCCGCTGCTGGCCGGGCTCGACGGCGGTCGCCTGCGACATGGCGCGCGACATCCGGCCGGAGGATTGGGCCGGGCGGCTCGACGGGGTCGAGGCTGTCATCAACGCGGCGGGTGTCTTGCAGGCGCCGTCTGACCGGGCCCGCCGCATCCATGCCGATGCGCCCATCGCACTCTTCACGGCGGCTGGCAGGGCCGGGGTGGGGCGTGTCGTGCAGCTTTCCGCCATGGGCGCGGACCTTGCGGGGCCGACCGACTATCAGCGCACCAAGGCGGCGGCGGATGCGTTTCTCGAAACCTCCGGCCTGCCGTGGTCGGTCCTGCGGCCTTCGGTCATTCTCGCCCCCGGCGCCTATGGCGGGACCGCGCTGTTCCGGGCGATGGCGGCGATGCCGGTCGCGATCCCCCTGGTGGGCGACGGCGGGCAACGGTTCCAGCCGATCCATGTCGGCGACCTGTGCCGGACGATCCTGCGCCTGCTCGGGGACGACGACCCGCCGCTCCGCCGGATTCTTCATCCCGTCAGCGATCCGCCCATCGCCATGCGCGACATGCTCGCCGGCTACCGTGCCTGGATGGGGCTGGGCAAGGCGCGCTTCCTGCCGGTGCCGCGGGGCCTCTGCCGCGCCGTCGCCCGGCTTGGCGATTGGACCGGCGGGCCGGTCACGACGACCTCCTACAGCCTGATGACCCAAAGTGTCACGGCCGATCCGGCGGCCTTCCGCGACGCGATGGGTTTCGCGCCGGACAGCTTCGCGGAGGCGCTCGCCCGGCAGCCGGCCCAGGTGGCGGACCTGTGGCAGGCGCGGCTCTATCTCCTGCGCCCCCTGCTGATCGCGGCGCTCGCGATCCTCTGGCTCGGCACGGCTCTGGTCACCGCCCTCTCCGGCGTTTCCGGCACCATCGCCGCGATCACCGCGCCGCTGGGACCAGGCCTCGCCGCTGCCGTCACATATGGCGGGGCCGCGGTCGACCTCGCCGTCGGCATCGGGCTCCTGGTCGGGCGCTGGCGCCGACCGGCGGCGCTGGGCGGGATGGCCGTGACCGCGGGCTATCTCGTCGCCCTGACGGCGCTCGCCCCCTCGATGTGGCTCGACCCGCTGGGCAGCCTGACCAAGGCGCTGGTCGTGCTGGCGGCGCTCGGGGTCGTCGCCGTCATCGGCCGGGACCGGGGCTGATACAGGCGGGCGCGGCGCGATGTACGAAATCCTCAAGCTTGTCCATATCGTCAGCGCGACCGTCCTGTTCGGGACGGGGCTGGGCACCGCCTTCCACATGTACATGACCCACCGGGGCGGCGACGTCCGGGCCATCGCCTCGGCCAGCCGGCTCACCGTCCGGGCCGACAATCTCTTCACGGCACCCGCCGCGGTCGTCCAGCCGGTAACGGGCATCTGGCTGGCGGCGGAGCTTGGCTATCCGCTCCTCTCCGGCTGGGTTCTGGCGGCGATCCTGTTGTATGTCCTCGCCGGGGCCTTCTGGTTGCCGGTCGTGTGGATCCAGACCCGGACTGCGAGACTGGCCCATGTCGCGGCGAAGGAGGACAAGCCGCTGCCGGCCCGCTACTTTTCCCTCATGCGCGTCTGGTTCTGGCTGGGCTGGCCGGCCTTCGGCGCCTTTCTGGTCATTTTCTGGCTGATGACGACCAAACCGGATTTCTAGGGAGCGAATGATGTCCGATGCGATGAACCGGCGCTGGGTCCTGGCGAAGCGGCCCGAAGGCGAGTTCGACGAGAGCGCCTTCCGCCTCGAGGAAGCGCCGGTGCCGGCACCCGGGCCGGGCGAGCTTCTCGTCCACAATATCTGGCTCTCGGTCGATCCTTACATGCGCGGGCGGATGCGGGACGTGAAAAGCTATGCCAAGCCGGTGCCGCTCGGCGGTGTCATGGAGGGCGGGACGGTCGGGGAGGTCGTCGCCTCCAACAATCCGGACTTCCAGGTTGGCGACATCGTCGAGGAGCGGCTCGGCTGGCAGGAGTGGGGCCTCACCGACGGCAAGGCGACGCGGAAGATCGACCCCGCGCTCGCGCCGATCCAGACCGCGGTCGGGGTTCTCGGCATGCCGGGGATGACCGCCTATTTCGGCACCCTCGACGTGATGGAGGTGAAACCGGGCGACACCATCGTCGTCTCGGCGGCCTCCGGCGCGGTCGGCGGGCTGGTCGGGCAGATCGCGCGGATCGCCGGCGCCAGCCGCGTGGTGGGCATCGCCGGCGGGTCCGAGAAATGTGCCTATTGCACAGGCGAACTCGGCTTCGACGCCTGTCTCGACTACCGCGCCTACGACAAGGACACGAAGGCGCTGGCCGCGGCGTTGCGAGAGGCTTGCCCGGACGGGATCAACGGCTACTTCGACAATGTCGGCGGCTGGATTTCCGACGCGATCTATCCCGTCATGGCGCTCCGTGGCCGCGTCGCCATCTGCGGCACGATCTCCGAATACAATCTGGCGACGCCGGAACTGGCGCCCCGCATCACCCGCCATGTCCTGGTCAACCGCCTGCGCATCCAGGGCCTGATCGTCTTCGACTTCGCCGACCGCTATAGCGAAGGGCTGACCCAGATGGCGGAGTGGATCCGGACCGGGAAGATCCGCTATCGCGAGGACATCGTCGACGGGCTGG
>CAYGKX010000194.1:5538-7617 GCA_964350225.1 uncultured Rhodospirillaceae bacterium
CTCCGGCTCTTTCGCAGCCAGAATTTCGGCAAGCAGCTTGTGCGCATCCGCGACGGACAGGGGTGACAACATGTCCGGGGACATCCGCGACCTCTCCGCGCTGCGGGCGCTCTACCGCGACCCGAACGACCTTGTGGCCAACGCCCATGCCGACCGTCTCGACGAGCTATGCAGGCGCTTCATCGAACTGTCGCCGCTCGTGATGGTCGGCTCCCGGGGCGGGGAGGACGGGGTGGACATGAGCCCGCGCGGCGGCCCGCCGGGCTTCGTCGCCGTCCTCGACGACCGGACCCTGGCCATCCCCGACCGGCCGGGCAACAACAAGATCGAGACGATGACGAACCTGACCCGGGACCCGTCGGTGGGCCTGATGTTCGTCATTCCTGGCATCGACGAGGTTCTGCGCCTGCGCGGACGGGCGGCGATCTCGGCCGACCCGGCGATCATGGCGCGTCTGGCCGGCGGCGAGGGGGTGCCGAAGACGGCGCTGGTCGTCACCGTCGAGCGGGTCTTCCCCCATTGCGGCAAGGCCTTCCGCCGGGCGCGCCTGTGGGACCCGGACAGCCGGCGCGACCCGAAGGCGGACAGGGTGCCGACCCTGGGTCAGATCGCCGTTGCCATGGCGCGGCCTGAGGGGGTCGACGCGGCGACCGTCGACGGCAAGGTCGCGCAGGATTACGCAGCGGTCGATGCTGCCCGAACCCGGGATTGACCTAACCGGGGGCTACCGGTCCCGCAAGAACACCTCGACCAGATCGGCGAAGCGATCGGCTTCCTGGAACAGGAAGGCGTGCCCCGAATTGGGGAAGCGCGCCAGCCAGGAGGCGGGGATGCGTTCCGCGAGAAGGATCGCGTTGGCCGCCGGCAGGATGCGGTCGTCCATGCCATGGGCGATCAGCACGCGGTTCCGGATGGCGGGCAGGCGGTTCCAGATGCCCGGGCCGGCCTTCCAGGCCGCGACGGCCCGCTTCTGCCGCGCGATCATCGCCGCCGTCACCCGCTCCTTCGGCGCGTGCGCGATGGAGGCGCCGTAGCGGATGGCCGCCGGCAGCTTGTCGTCGGGGAAGAGGACGCCGGCGAGGATCCTGGCCCGGTCAAGCCCGGTCAGCTTGGGGTCGGTCAGCCGGGCGAGGGCGTCTGTCGTCGGCTGCACCAGATGCCGGCTGCCGGCATGGCCCGCGGCGGCGATTACCTTTCGCACCCGGTCGCCATGGAGGGCGGCGATGGCGAGCGCGATCTCCCCGCCCATCGACCAGCCCAGGATGTCGGGCTTGCCCAGACCCAGCCGGCCGATAAGCCCGACCGTGGCGGACGCCATGAAGGGGATCGTGAGCGGGGCGTCCGCCGGATAGCGGGTCAGCCCGATACCCGGATTGTCGAAGATGACGATCTCGTGCTTCCGGGCAAGCCGCGCCAGCAGCTTCGGGTCCCACTGGGTCATGGTCCCGGTGATGCCCATGACGAGTACCAGCGGCCGTCCCTTGCCGAAGCGGTAATAGGCGAAGTCGACCTTGCCGACGGTCACCTGTTTCAACGGCCCGACGAGGGACCGGTAGGTCGGCTTGCCGGTCTGGAGCGGCAGGCACGCGGTCATGACGGACACGAGGGCCGCCAGGGTCGCGGCGCGCAGCCAGCGTCGGGATAGTCCGGTCATTCCGATACTCCTCGTTTCGATCCGCAGCCGGATCGGCAATCTACGGACTTGCGCAGACGATGCGTTTCCGGCGCGATAGAAGCCGGTCAGAGACCATGGCCGCCTCCGTATCCGTCCATCGAAAGCGTTCGCCCATGCCGCCTACCATACCCGACATCCGCGCCGCCACTGCGGGCGCTCTGGTTCTGTGCGCCGCTACCGTCGCGATGGCGCCACGCGCCAGCGGCGCCGGCATCTGGATCTACGAGGATGGCACGATGGATATGGGCCTCGCCGGGGCGGGCCGAGGGGCCCGCGCGGGCGACGCCGCCACCGCCTTCCGGAATCCGGCGGGAATGGGTTGGCTCGACCGGAAGGAGGTCGTCAGCGGATTCAACCTCTCCTACATCGACGCCCGTTTCAGACCGGGGCCCGGGACGAACCGA
>CAYGKX010000195.1:0-5598 GCA_964350225.1 uncultured Rhodospirillaceae bacterium
CCAACGGGACGGACAGGATGATGATCGCCGGGTACAGGAAACTCTCGAACAGGACGGCCATGACCAGATAGACGATGACCAGCGCCAGGAGTAGCTGGATGACCATCGCGTTCCAGGTCTTGGTCAGTTCGTCCGCCTCGCCCGAAAGGTCGAGCTTTACGGCGCCCGGAATCCCCTGTTTTTCCAGCGGCGCGATGACTTGCTGCCGGATGATCTCCATGGCCGCCTCGAGCGGCAGGTTGTCTGCCGGCCGGATCTGCAGGGTCACGGTTCGCGCACGTTCCTTGTGGATGATCTCGGTCGCGCCCGCGGTGACCTTCACCGTGGCGAGAGAGCGGACGGGCACGATGGTGCCGGAACGTGTGACGACGGGGATATCGCCGATGCCTTGGGTCTGCTTGATGCTGCCCTGCGGCCCGGCCAGCATCAGGTCGATCCGGCGGCCGCCGACATTCACCTCCACGACCCTCAGCCCGTCGTTATAGACGTCGATCGTGTTGGCGAGATCGAGGGCCGAGACGCCGGCATCGGCGAGGCGCAGCCGGTCGGGCAGCACCCGCACCTCCGGCGCGCCGAGGGTCAGGCCCGGCACGGGTCGGATCTGGTTGCCCTTGGAGAAGGGCAGCGCCTTGTTCGCCAGCAGGAAGGCGCGTAGGGCGACCTGAAGGTTGGCCGGCAGGTTCGGTCCGGAGATGTCCAGGTTGATTGACCTGCCACCGCCGATGCCGCGCCCGAAAAGCGAGGGCTGGAAGACGATCGCGATCGTCCCCGGCTCCGCCGCCAGCGCGTCCTTGATGACCTTGATGAGCGGCTTGACGCGGAACTCGTCCGCGGCCGTGGCGCCGACGAAGGTCCGGGAACTGAGGGCGACGAAGAAGAAGCGGGTGATGCCCGGCGACTTCACGACCGTGCCGTCGTCGAGCGTGATGTCCGGCAGACCGTTCTTCTTCACCTCCGGGTCGTCGACATAATGTTTGCGCAGGACCGCCTCGACCTTCTTGGCGATGTCGGTCGTGGTCTGGAGATTGTAGCCCGGCGGCGGCAGGGAGATAGCGATCACCAGGTTCCGGTTGCCGGTCGGGAGATATTCCAGCTTCGGCAGGAAAAGCCAGGTCAGGAAACCCATGCCGCCGCAAATGAGCAGCACGACGACGGCCGACAGGAAGCGGCTGCGGACGATGATCGAGACGAAGCCCATCACAAGTCGCGAGAAGAGCCGTGCGAGGTCGTCCAGGAGGGGGAGATAGAGGCGTCGCTCCTTCCGCCGCTCCGGAGCCGGCTTCCCGGCGCTCGACGTCCCGCCGGACGCGCCGGATCCGCCGGTCGGGGGGGCGGCCGCCGGGGACGCTCCCGCCGCCGCCATCGCGCGTTCCTTCCGGCCGAACAGCCAGTTGGCGAGAGCGGGAATGAGGGTGACGGCGACAAGCAGGGACAACAGGACGGAAACGGAGATCGCCACCGCGATGTCGCGGAACAGCTGCCCGACCTCCAGCTCCAGGGTCAGGATCGGGATGAAGACCATGACGGTCGTCAGGGCGGAGACGAGAACCGCGCCCCAGACCTGGTTGGCGCCGATATAGGCGGCCTCCCGGATCGGTTTTCCTTCTTCCCGGTGCCGGTAGATATTCTCCAGCACCACGATCGCCGCGTCGACGACCATGCCGACGGCGAAGGCGATGCCGGCGAGCGAGATCACATTGATCGAGCGGCCAAGCGCCGCCATGGCGACGAAGGAGCCGACGACGGAGACCGGAATTGCCAGCGAAACGACCAGGGTCGCGCGCCAGGACCGCAGGAAGATCAGGAGGATTGTGGCGGCGATCAGGCCGCCGACCCAGATATTCTGGGTCACGAGGTCGACGGCTGAGGTGATGTAGTCGGTCTCGTCGTAGATCTGGACCGCGACGAGCCCGCGCGGCTTCAGGACCTTCTCGTTCAAATCCTTGACTGTCGCCCGGACGCCGCGCATCACCTCCATGACGTTGGCGCCGGTCGCGCGCAGGATGTTGAAGACCATCGCCGGCTCGCCCGAGGCGCGGATCCGGGCCCTGGGCTTCTTGTAGGCGAACTCCACCTTCGCGACGTCGCCGACCTTGACGCGGGCGACGCGCCCGGTCGCCGGGTCTTCGATGCTGCGTACCAGGACGTCGCGGACAGACTTTACGGCGATCAGTTCGCCGTCCACGCGCACGGTGTAGGCGCGCTTGCCCTCCTCGACCTCGCCGCCGGAGATGGCGACATTGGCGCGGCGCAGCGCATCGATGATGTCCGTGACCGTCAGGCGGTACTGCGCCATCAGGTTCGGCTCGACGACGACCCTGAGTTCCCGTTCGCTGCCGCCGAAGAAATTGGTGCCGGACACGCCGGGCACCCGCTCGATCCGGTCGATCACATAATCTTCGATGAAATCGCCGAAATGGTGGACCGGCGTCTTGTTGCCGGGCAGGCGGTTCAGGACGAACCAGGCGATCGGGTTGTCTTCCGATCCCTGGGTCTTGATCTGCGGCCGCTGGACCTCGTCGGGATAGTTGGTGACCCGGTCCAGTCGGTTGGCGACCAGCAGGAGCGCCCGGTCCATATTCTGGCCAACGCGGAAGGTGAGGGTAACGCGGGACCGGCCCTCCTCCGCCGTGCTCTCGATCGTTTCCAGCCCGTCGAGGCCCTTCAGCGCCTCTTCCTGCCGGTTGATGATCTCGCGCTCGATCTCGGCCGGCGCCGTGCCTGCCCAGACCGTCTCGACGGTCAGTACCGGTTTGCGCACGTCCGGGGTCAGCTGAATCGGAATCTGGTCCAGCGCGACGACGCCGAACATCAGAACCATCAGAACCGCGGCGATAACGGCGACCGGCCGCTCCAGCGCGGTACGTATCAGGTTCACGCTAGGAGCCTTTGCGGAATGTCACCGGCATGCCGGGACGGACGCGTTCGTTGCCGCGGATGATCACGATGTCGCCCGGGGCCAGTCCCCGTTCGACGATATAGCGGGAGCCCACGGCCTCGCCGATCACGATCGGACGCGGAACGGCCTTGCCGCCCAGGATGACATAGACGAAGTAGCCGCCGCCCCGGGCGATCACCCCGTCCTTGTGCACGGACACGGCCGTTCGCGCCGCGCCGATCGGGACATCCACCGTGACGCTCTGATTGATCGCGCGTCCGGGGTCGGTGTCCTGGAAGTCCGGCGTGATGCGGACGGCCAGTGTCCGGGTCATGGGGTTCTGTTCCGGCACGATGGCGCGCACGGTACCCACATAGGACCGGCCGCTCGCCGTCGAGAAGCGGATCTTCTTGCCCGGCAGAAGGCCGCCGATGCGGTCCGCCGGCACGTCGACCTCGATTTCGAGGTTGCGGTCGTTGATCAGCGTGACGACCTGGCCGCCGATGGGCAGATAGGCACCGGCATCGGTATGTCGCTTCGTGACGACGCCGTCGAAGGGCGCAACGATCTTCGAATATTTCAACGCCAGTCCGGCGATCCTAACCGCGGCCTCGGCACGGGCCACTTCCTGGACCCGGTCGTCGTAGAGCGCCCGCTGGAATGCGGCAGAGGAGGAACTGCGCAGCCGCTCGAGCCGCTCGACTTTCTGTTTGGCCAGCCGAAGCTCGGCCCGCTGCTGCTCGAGCTGGGCGCGCAGGAGGTCGGTGACCAAGATGGCGAGCACATCGCCCTTCTTCACCCGGTCGCCGACATGGACCTTGATGGAACCGACCGGGCCCGGCGTGCGCGCGGCCACGACGCCGCCTTCGCGGCCAACGATCCGACCGACGACCGGCGTGGTCTGCTGGATCGGTCCCTTGCGAACAGGGTCGACCCCGACGAACATGCCGGGTGGGCGCCCGCCGCCGGCCCCCCGTCCTTTCGGCGCACCCTTGGGAGCCCCAGCCTTTGGAGGACCGGCTTTGGGAGGACCGGCATCTGGGGATGTGCCCTTGGGGGTGGCGCCCTTGGCGTCGTTCTTGGCTTCCGCCGTCTTCCCCACGCCCGGTTTGTCCAAGCCCGGCTTGTCCGGTCCCGCTTTGCCCTTCGACGCGTTATCCCGCGCTTCGGCACGGCTCTGCGCGGCAGCAGGTCCTGCGGTTGCCACGATCGGGCCGACGGCGAGTGCCGCCGCCAGCATCCATGGCGCGATGCGCGTGCCAAAGGACCCTTGCGTGCGCGAGAAAGTCGTCACTTGGCTCATCCTTCCGATGCCCTCTTGTACGGAGGGCGCCCGAACTCTATCCGTTCGTCCTAATTAAACAGAAACCAA
Organism: uncultured Rhodospirillaceae bacterium; assembly: GCA_964350225.1. Classification (GTDB taxonomy): domain Bacteria; phylum Pseudomonadota; class Alphaproteobacteria; order Bin65; family Bin65; genus CAYGKX01. The sequence goes on from CAYGKX010000195.1 coordinate 4,251, forward strand.
AAGCCGAGTAAGCGGCATTCGATGCCGTCATGGCTGTCGGAGAGGCGATTTCGCGTGGCGCCGCGGGGCGAACCGCCCTTATTGTAGGGCAAAGGGTGGGAATGCCGAAACAATTCGCCGTTATCGCGGGCCTGTAAAGGCGATCTTGCCGCACTGCACAATTCGCCGCAAGCATGTGCGGCCGCACCCTCGATTTCGAGCCTGCCATGACAACCTTCCTCTACGCCCACGACGCCTGCCTGGATCATCAGCCGGGAACGTACCATCCGGAGCGTCCGGCCCGGCTGGAGGCGATCGAGGCTGCGTTGGCGGGACCGGCCTTCGCGGCGCTCGAGCGCGTCCCGGCGCCGGAGGCGGACCCCAGCCGCCTGGAACTCGTGCATCCGGCGCGGCATGTCGACCGCATTCTGGCGATGATACCTGCACCCGGCGCGGGCAGCGGCCGGGCGGAGATCGACGCCGACACCGCCGTCAGTCCCGGCTCCCGTGAGGCGGCCCTGCGCGCGGCCGGCGCCGTACTGGCCGGTGTCGACGCCGTCTATTCCGGCGCGGCGCGCAACGCCTTCTGTTCGGTACGCCCGCCCGGCCATCATGCCGAGCCGGACCGTGCGATGGGGTTCTGCCTGTTCAACAGCGTCGCCGTCGGCGCGCGCTACGCCCAGGCGGAACACGGTGCGACGCGCGTCGCGGTCGTCGATTTCGATGTCCATCACGGCAACGGCACCCAGGCGGCGTTCGAACACGACGCTTCGCTCTTCTACGCCTCAAGCCACCAATGGCCGCTCTATCCCGGAACCGGTTCGCCGCGGGAGAGGGGGGTCGGCAACATCGTCAATGCCTGCCTGCCGGCCCTGTCCGGATCGGCCGAATTCCGGGCAGCTATGGAGAACCAGGTCCTGCCTGCGCTCGACCTCTTCGCGCCGGACCTGCTCTTGGTCAGCGCCGGATTCGACGGTCACCGGGATGACCCGCTCGCCACCCTCAATCTGGTCGAGGACGATTATCGCTGGATTACGGAAAAGCTGATGGCGGTCGCCGACAGGCATTGCGGCGGGCGGCTTGTTTCGGCCCTCGAAGGCGGTTACGACCTCGATGCCCTGGGGCGCAGCGCGGCGGCCCACGTGGCGGCGCTGATGGAAGTGCACCCGGATGATTGACCGGCAGCGAACCGCTCGGTCCCCGCGTCGCTTGCCCGGGCCGGACGATTGTGTTTTAACCCGCGCGCGACGAGGGCTGCCATGAGCGACGCCGATATTCCTTCCGATATTGCAGCGATGAACTTCGAGACGGCGTTGGCCGAACTCGAGAAGATCGTCGGCACCAAGGCGTACAAGGAGGCGAACAAGAA
>CAYGKX010000195.1:5608-7587 GCA_964350225.1 uncultured Rhodospirillaceae bacterium
AAGTTGGAGGACGCGATCGCCGCCTATGAACGGGGGGCGTCGCTGAAGCGCCATTGCGAGGCGAAGCTCCGCGAAGCGCAGGCCAAGGTCGAGAAGATCACCCTGTCGCAGGACGGAGCCGTCGGCACGGAGCCGCTGGACCGGGCCTGATCCGCGATCGCGGCCGGCGCGCAACCGGCCGGGGCGGCGGGGGCAGGAACGACAAGAACGCCGAAACCCGAACACGAGGCTTCATTGACACGTTTGACCGACGCCATGTCGGCATTTGCCGGGCGCATCGAGGCGGAGCTGGACCGGCTGATCCCCTCCGGGACCGGGCCGGAAGCGCGGTTATACGAGGCGATGCGCTATGCCTGTCTGAACGGCGGCAAGCGTTTGCGGCCCTTTCTGGTCGCAACGGGAGCAGGCCTGTTCGACGTGCCGGAGGCGCAGGCGCTGCGGGCCGGTGCGGCTGTCGAGTTCATTCACTGCTATTCGCTTGTCCATGACGATCTTCCTGCGATGGACGACGACGATCTGCGGCGCGGCCAGCCCACGGCACACAAGAAATTCGACGAAGCGACCGCGATCCTGGCAGGCGACGGTCTTCTTACGCTGGCCTTCGAAGTCCTGGCTGATACCGCGACACATGCCGATGGCGGCGTCCGTGCCGAACTGGTGACGGCGCTGTCCCGTTCCGCCGGCGCGGTCGGCATGGTCGGTGGCCAGATGTTCGACCTGGAGGCGGAAAAGATCGGCCATACCTTCGATCTGGATGCGGTTACGCAGTTGCAGCGAATGAAGACCGGCGCCCTCATTGCCTACAGCTGCGCGGCCGGCGGGATTCTTGGGCAGGCGCCCGAAAACGCCCGCCGGGCGCTGGACGCCTATGCCCGCGATCTGGGCCTCGCTTTCCAGATCGCCGACGATCTCCTCGACGCGGTCGGCGACGAAGAGAAGGTCGGCAAGAAGGTCGGCAAGGACGCGGCAGCCGGGAAGGCGACCTTCGTATCGCTCCTCGGGATTGACGGCGCGCGTTCGCGGGCGCGAGAGTTGGCTTTACAAGCAGTGGAACATCTTGATTTATTTGGGGAGGAGGCCGACCTCCTCCGCGACGTGGCGCATTTCGTTGTCGAGCGGGACGCCTAAAGGAGAGAGCGCGTGACGACTAAGAGCAAGACGCCGTTGCTGGACACGGTCAAGTCGCCGGCGGACCTGCGAAAGCTTGAAACCGACGACCTTCGCCAGCTTGCCGACGAATTGCGGACGGAGACCATCGACGCTGTGTCGCTGACGGGCGGCCATCTTGGCGCGGGGCTCGGTGTCGTCGAATTGACTGTTGCGCTGCACTATCTTTTCGACACGCCCGACGACATCGTCATCTGGGACGTCGGACACCAGTGCTATCCGCACAAGATCCTGACGGAACGGCGCGACCGGATCCGTACACTGCGCCAGGGCGGCGGTCTCTACGGATTCACGAAGCGGGCCGAGAGCAAGTACGACCCCTTCGGCGCCACCCACAGCTCGACCTCCATCTCCGCCGGCCCCCGATTAGCCTTCGCCCGCGACATGCAGCACAAGAAGAACAACGTCGCGATGAGCGCCGGCATGGCCTATGAGGCGATGAACAACGCCGGTGCCCAGGACAGCCGGCTGATCGTCATCCTGAACGACAACGACATGTCGATCGCCCCGCCCGTGGGCGCGCTGTCGGCCTATCTCTCGCGGCTCATCTCGTCGCGCAGCTACCGGTCGATCCGCCAGGTCACCAAGATGCTGGCCGACAAGTTCCCGCGCCCGCTGCGCAAGGCGGCGGAACGCGCGGAGGAATATGCCCGCGGCCTTCTGACCGGCGGAACGCTCTTCGAAGAGCTGGGCTTCTATTATGTCGGCCCGGTCGACGGCCACAACCTCGACCACCTCCTGCCGGTCCTGAAGAATGTCCGGGACGACAAGGCGGGCGGGCCGATCCTGATCCATGTCGTGACCCAGAAGGG
>CAYGKX010000196.1:0-2410 GCA_964350225.1 uncultured Rhodospirillaceae bacterium
GCGCCCGGACGCGGGAACCGCCGCTTCCAGGGGCCCGTCGGCGGTCGAGACGGCACTGGGCGATCTCAACACGGACGAGCTGACGCCGAAAGCGGCGCTGGATGCGCTCTATCGGCTCAGGCGGTTGCTAGAGGAGGAATGACGGGCGACGGTGCGCGTCCTCGCGTCCTTCGACAGGCTCAGGACGAGGGTAGGGGCGGAAAGAAATGGGCGCTCTTCACGCGACTGCTTTCATTCTACCAACAACACCCCTCACCCTGAGCCTGTCGAAGGGTGCGATGACGCGCTCCATCCCAGGTGACCGCCGCCCCTATCCCTCCGCGGACACCGGCGCGGGATAATCCCGGTAGAAGATTTTGCCCTTCCTGTTGCTCAGATGCACCCGGACCGTCCATTTGGCCGGGTCTGCGAGATAGGCCCTGGGGTCCGGGACCTTGATGGTCGCCCGGGTGCGGAAGACGTCGCGGGCGGTGCGGCGGGAGCCGAGGACGATCGGGAAGCCAATGCCGATGCCGACGCCAGTGCCCCATCCAGCGCCACCGCCGCCTCCCACACCGACCCCCACCGACCCGAAGGGCGTCGGTCCCGCATAGCGGCCCCTGTTCCGGATCGTGTCGAAGCGGACCTGTTGCGCGTCGGGCGCCACCAGGGTGATGCGGTCGATCTTGTCGTTGAAGGACCGGTGAACCGCGTCGACCTCGATATAGGCGGCCTCCGTCCCGATCATGCGGCTCGCCACCTGCAGGCCAGGCACCGCCGACGGGTCGGGCGGGGGCTTGGAGGCGCAGGCGGCGATCAGGGGCAGGATCAGAAGGGCGGCCGCAAACCGCAGGCTCGTCAGGCGCATGATGTCCGTCTCCTCGGCCGGTTCCCGTCACCTCTTACGGCTGGCGCGGCCGCCTTGTGCCTTCTACTCCGTCTCGATCTTGAGGCCGAGCCGGTCCTTCAGGCTGACCGGGTCGATCGCCCAGAGCGCCCCCAGCCTGCCGAGCTGGACGGGGGTGGCCGGCTTGACCACGGCGCGGATCACCCCGGGCTTCTCCAGAAAGCGGGCGAAGGCGTCGAGCGCTTCCCGCGCGATACGGTCCTTCATCCGCTTATGCAGGCGGCGTAGCTGACGGACGGTCCGGTCGCGCAGGCCTTCCCAGTCGCCCTCGCCTTCCCGGGCGGCCAGGACGCCGAAAACGGTCTTCACCGCGCCCGCGTCCTCGAAGCGGACGAAGAAGCCATGCAGCTCCGTCTGGGCGCCGAGCACCCCGAGCAGCGCCGGAAGGCTCGTTATGCCGCCCGTGAACTTGCCCAGGGTGGCCGGCTCCCACCCCTTTACCTTCAGGCCCAGGGTTATGGTGCCGAAATTGCGCGCCGACAGCGTCAGGTCGCGCAGCTCGAAGATCCCGGTCTTGGGGTCGTAGCTTTGCGCCAGCCGGGCGTCCAGCACGATGGCCTTGAGGTTCACCGCGTCGAGCGCCTTGCGCAAGCTGGCGTCCAGCTTGCCCAGGTCGACCCGAATGCCTTCGGCGGAGACATCGGCATAGCGGGGCTTGTCCGGATGGTTCCAGTCGAACCGGTTGACCCGGATCGCCCCGATGGTGATCCGGCGGCCGCCCAGCGTGTTCACCTGAACGTCGCGGATAACCAGCTTGTCGCCGACGATCTCGCCCCGGACCGGACCGAGGGTCACGACATTGCCTTCGCGGCGCAGCGGATCGGCGAGAAGCTCCGCCCGCCGCCGTGCCTGTTCGCCGGCATAGAAATCGAGCGCGGCGTAGCTGCCACCCGCCACGACCGCGAGGCCCACCAAACCGCCGATGATGCCTAGGATGCGCATGGCGCCAGACTATCAGAGCGGCCCGGCCCGTCACATGGCTAATGAAGGGTGAAACGAAAACCGCCCGCCGAAGGCTTCCGGCGGGCGGTTCGATGGGTCGGTTCAATGGGTCGGTCGGGCGAGCCCGGCCGGATCAGTTATGCGTGATCGACAGGTTCAGTTGCTTCTTCAGGGCGTCCAGCTTCTCCGGCGTCGGACCCCCCATGAAGGTCGGCGCCAGGCTCATCACCGCGACCGCCTGTTCGGGGGCGATCTTGATGGTGATGGTGCCACCGTCCTGGATCGTCGCAATGGCGGCGGTCAGCGCCTCCTGCGCGATTTGCGCCTTGGCCTGGGCTGAGGCTTTCAGCGCGGTCATCATGGCGACGATCTGGGTCTTGATCTTGTCGGCCTCGCTGTTCTGCTGCTTGGCCACGGACTTCAGGATGGCATCGCGGACGCCGTCGTCCTTGATCGACAGGGTGAAGTTGTAGATCTGCAGGGTCTGCATCATGCCCATCATGGCCGCCGGATCGGGCTTACCGCCCTTCTGCGCTTCCTGCATCTTGGCGAGGTCGATGCCGCCCAGCTTCATGGTCAGGC
>CAYGKX010000196.1:2459-7572 GCA_964350225.1 uncultured Rhodospirillaceae bacterium
TGTCGTCGTAGGTGTAGGCGGCGTGAACGTCGACCAGGATGTCCTCGACGCCCAGCATCTGCATGAACTGCTTGCCCTGCTGCGTCTGCATGAACGGGCCGAGGCTGAGCTTGCGATACTCGACATCCGCGTATTTCGGCATGTCGGTATTGTCGTAGTCGTACTTCTTCAGCCGCATCTCGCCGATCTTCAGCGGGGCCTGGTTGCCCGGCATCTTGATCGTCACGTCCTTCATGACCAGCGTGCTGCCGTCGCTCTCGGCGGCGGCGTAGGCCATGGTGCGCCCTTGCTTGGTCGCGCTGGCGACGAGCTTGTCGGCCGCCTGCTTGGCGGTCATGCCGCCGGGAAGGCTGGTGCCGGTGACCGATGGCCCGCTGCCGCCCGGCCCTGCGAAGAAAACGAAATAAGCGCCGACCGCGACGGCGGCGACGATCACGACGCCGACAATGGCGCCGACAATGCCCTTGTTCATGTGGATTACCCCTCCTGGAAGGATCTTTATGGTCGCGACGGTGTCCGTCCCTGGGCACGGCCACCCGACAATGGACGGGTGCGTTGGCTCCAACGGTCCAGCCGGACGTCCCTGCCTCGGCAAGCGGGGCCTGGCGCGTCGCGACGGTTGGCTGCGCCCGGCTGGTAGCGCAGGTGTGTGCAAATTATACGACGAAACAGCCTTTCGCATCCTTTAAACTTTTGCGGCGCACCATTGCGAACGCTTGCATTCCCGTCAGTGCTGGCGCACTTCATCGCCATGGATCGCATTACCCATACGGGAATTCCCGATCAGCGCAGCATCGTCGACCGGCGCCAGATCATCGAGGCACTGGACCAGCTGGCCGACCGCCGGCCGGCGGAACAGGAACTTCGGCGCGGCGTTCTGGAGCAGCTCAAGCAGACCCTCGCCGACGGTCGGGCGGAGATCCGCCGGCGCTTCGACGCAGACCGGGACAACCGTCGAAAGGGTCGCGAGGCGGCGCGCAGCTACGGCTTCCTGATCGACCAGATCATCCGTGTTCTCTACGACTTTGCCTTCGAACGGGCCTACCCTATCGGCAATCCGACGGCGGGCGAGAAGCAGGCCGTGGTCGCCGTCGGCGGCTACGGCCGGGGCGAGCTCGCGCCGCACTCCGATGTCGATCTCCTGTTCCTGCAGCACTACAAGGTTACCCCGCATACCGAACAGGTGATCGAATACATCCTCTACATGCTGTGGGACCTGCGCCTGAAGGTCGGTCATGCGACCCGCTCCGTGAACGACTGCATCCGGATGGCGAAGCAGGACCAGACGATCCGGACCGCGCTTCTGGAGGCACGGTATCTCTGGGGCGACAACGCCCTCTATCAGGAGCTTCGGCGGCGCTTCAGGGAACTGGCCGAAAGCGACAGCGGGCTCGATTTCGTCGAGAGCAAGCTCGCGGAACGGGATGCACGGCACCAGAAACTGGGCGACTCGCGCTATGTGCTCGAGCCCAACATCAAGGAGGGCAAGGGCGGACTCCGCGATCTCCAGACCCTCTACTGGATCGCCAAGTATCTCTACGGGGTCGACGAAGTGCGCGACCTGGTCGGAAAGGAGGTCTTCACCAAGCGCGAATCGGTCAAGTTCGAGCGCGCGCTGGGCTTCCTCATGACCGTGCGGTCCCACATGCATTATCTGACCGGGCGCGAGGAAGACAGGCTCACCTTCGACCTGCAGCCCAGCGTCGGACGCCTCATGAACTACACCGACCATGCTGGCAGCAGCGGTGTCGAACGGTTCATGAAGCACTATTACATGGTGGCGAAGGACGTCGGCGACCTCACGCGTATCCTCTGCGCGCAGCTCGAGGTCGAGCACCGGCGGAAGCCGAGAATACGCCTGTTCGGCGCGGCGAAGACGCGGGAACTCGAAGGTTTCATCGTCGAGGGCGAACGGCTGAACGTTCCGGACGAAGACCATTTCGCGGCCCACCCGGTCGACCTTGTCCGGCTCTTCCGGGTCGCCCAGGCGAAGGGGCTCGACATACACCCGGCGGCGCTTCGCCTCGTCACCCAGAACCTGAAGCGGATCGACCACGATCTCCAGCGCGACCCGGAGGCGAACCGGCTGTTCGTCGAGATTCTGACCGCAAAGGAAGGCCCCGAGAAGACCCTGCGGAAATTGAGCGAGGCCGGTGTCTTCGGGCGTTTCATTCCCGATTTCGGACGTGTCGTCGCGCAGATGCAGCACGATATGTATCACGTCTACACGGTCGACGAGCACACCATCCGGGCGATCGGGCTGTTGCACGACATCGAGACCGGCAAGCTGGTCGAGGACCATCCGCTGGCGTCGGAGATCATCTCGAAGGTGTCCTCGCGCCGCGCGCTTTATGTCGCCGTTCTCCTGCACGACATCGCCAAGGGCCGGGGCGGGGATCATTCGGTCCTGGGCGCCGAGGTTGCCGAGAAACTCTGCCCGCGCTTCGGCCTCGACGACGAGGAAACGGAAACCGTCGCCTGGCTCGTCCGCTACCATCTCTGGATGAGCATGGCGGCGCAGAAACGCGACATCGACGATCCCAAGACGATCACTGACTTCGCCGCCGACATGCAGTCGCCCGAACGGCTGCGGCTGCTCCTGATCCTGACGGTCGTCGACATGCGGGCGACGGGCCCCCATGTCTGGAACGGCTGGAAGGCGACCCTTCTCAGGGAGCTCTATTACCGGACCGAGGAGGTGCTCGCAGGCCAGCCGGTCGGCGGCAATGTCGGGCCCCGGGTGGAGCGGGCGAAGAAGCGCGCGGCGGAACGGCTGCCGGGCTGGCCGGTGGATCAGCTCGACGGTTATCTCGACCGCGGATACCCCGATTACTGGCTATCGCTCGATACCGACGACCATGTCCGGACGATGGAATTCATGCGCCGGGTCGACCGGGCGGGCGACAAGCTTGCCGTCGACGTCCGGGTCGACGAGGATCGCTGGGTCACCGAGGTCATCGTCTACACGCCGGATCATGCCGGGCTTTTCTCGCAGATCGCAGGCGGCATGGCGCTGGCCGGTGCGTCGATCGTCGACGCCCGCATTTACACGATGAGCAACGGCTGGGCGCTCGACATCTTCTCCGTCCAGGACCCGGACGGAAATGCCTTCGGCCGCCACGAACAGCTCGACAAGCTCCGGGCCCGGATGGAGGGCGCGATCACCGGCACACTTCGCCCGTCGCGCGAACTGTCGGGCCGCGAGACCCTGCCAAAGCGCGCCCACGTGTTCCAGGTGCCGCCCCGGGTGATCGTCGACAACACCGCGTCCCGCCACTACACGGTGGTCGAGGTCAACGGGCGCGACCGGCCGGGCCTGCTGCACGACGTGACGCGGGCCCTGACCGACGCCGGGGTGCAGATCGGCAGCGCCAAGATCTCGACCTTCGGCGAACGGGTGGTCGACGTCTTCTACGTGAAGGACCTCTTCGGCATGAAGATCGACCACGAGGGCAAGAAGGCGCGCATCCGCGAGACCGTGATGGCCGCGTTGCGCGCCGGCGAGGGAGACGAGGTGCCCGAGGGCCCGCCCGCGACGCCGAGCGGCACTGTCCGCGCGGCGGAATAGACCGTGACGCTGCGGGAGGAGCTCGAAGCGGAGGTGCGGGCGCTGCACCGGGCCATAACCGGCTGGTTTCGCGGCGAATTGCCGGACTTGGACACGGCCTTCGAGCGTCATCTCGCGGCGCGGATCGACCCGAACCTCGTCAATATCCAGCCGGCCGGGCGCGTTCTCACTGCGGCCGACCTGCTCGACCCGATGCGGCGGAGCCATGGCGCCAATCCCGACTTTAGCATTCGCATCGAGAATGTCCGGCTCATCCATCAGGGGGCTGGGCCCGACGGCCCCCACGTCGTCCTCTACGAGGAACACCAGACCGGCGCGCGCAATTCCCCGCCGAGCAACGTGCGTATCTCGACCGCATTGATCCGGCGCGAGGGACCGAGCGGCTTCGTCTGGCTTCATATTCACGAGACCTGGTTACCGATCTCGTCCATTCCAAACGCCTGACAATAAACGGGAAAAATCTGAACGGTTTTTCTGGAACACATGTGCGATCCGGTTCTGGAACGCCCGCTGGCGAACGCGTTTCCCTTGCTGAAGGACAACTTCCCACCGGTGAGGCGGTCCCCGGAGCGCCGCGCGAGCGCCTTTCCGACGCCCCCGTTCCCCCGTAAAAGGGACGCATGAGGCTCCTCCGCTCCTCGGCCATCGTCGCCGGCTTCACGATGCTCAGCCGCATCCTCGGCTTTGGCCGGGATATCCTGATCGCGCGCTTTCTGGGCACGACCGGGGTCGTGGAGGCCTTCGTCGTCGCCTTCCGGTTCCCGAATTTCTTCCGCCGGCTGGTCGCCGAGGGCGCCTTCACCGCTGCCTTCGTCCCGCTTTTCTCGAAGAAGCTGGAGAAGGACGGCACCCACGCGGCGATGGAGTTCGCCGACCGGGTCATGGCGGTGCTGGTCGTCGTCCTCGCGATCTTCACGCTCTTCGCCGAGATCTTCATGCCCTGGCTGATGCGGGTGATCGCGCCGGGCTTCGCGGAGAAGCCGGAGCTCTTCGACACCGCCGTTCTCTTCACCCGGCTGACCATGCCCTATCTCCTGTGCATGGCGCTCGTCGGGATGATGAGCGGGATGCTCAACTCGACCTACCGCTTCGCCGCGGCGGCGGGCGCGCCGATCCTCCTCAACATCATCCTCATCGCCGGGCTGGTCTTCGCCCGCGACTGGTTCCAGACGCCGGCGCATATGCTGTCGATGCTCGTGACCGTCTCCGGCATCGCCCAGTATATCCTGCTCGCCTGGGCCTGCCACCGGGCGGGCCTCACCCTCCGCTTCCCGCGTCCGCGCCTGACGCCGGAGGTGAAGCGGCTCCTGAAACTTATGATCCCCGGGGCCATCGGCGCCGGGATGACGCAGATCAACCTGCTGGTCGGCACCATTATCGCGAGCTTCATTTCGGGTGCCGTCTCGATCCTCTATTTCGCCGACCGGGTCTACCAGTTCCCGCTCGGCATGATCGGGATCGCCATCGGCACGGCGCTCCTGCCCGAACTCTCCCGTACCCTGGCAAGCGACGCCAAGGCTGCGAACGGCGTGCAGAACCGGGCGG
>CAYGKX010000197.1:0-7531 GCA_964350225.1 uncultured Rhodospirillaceae bacterium
CCCTTTCTCGGTCGTCCCGTTGCGCATCATCGGTTCGAAGAATTCAGTTTCGGGGAACCACCCCCCTGTCCAACGGGAGTGGGAGAAAGCGCCAAGGTCCGGCAGCCGGCGCGACACAAGGTTGCAGCCGGGCCCGCCAGGATTTGTCGCAATCGTGCGCTGTAGGAACGCTTAACGGTCTTCGCTCTGCCCCCTGTTCAAACGCGTCCAGGCGACGGATGATGCGCTTTCAACCGTATAAGGATGGAGGGGCTGATTTTCGCGGCATGCGAAGGAACGAAACCGTCCCGAGCACCGTTGGCAATTCGGGGCTGATCGAGAACCGGGCGAAGCGAGCCATGAAGATCGCACATCTGACCAATCTGACCGACCTCACGACGAGCCGGCGGGCCTTTCGCCGCCAAGTTCGACGCGCTGGCGGGACGCTCGAGGCGATCCCCTATCCGGCGCGCGGCCCCGATGGGAAACGCCTTTTCGTCGACATCGGCTACATCGGACCCGAGGATCCGGAAACGCTCGCGGTTGTCGTGACCGGTATCCACGGCGTCGAGGGGCCCTGCGGCAGCGTTTGCCTTGTCGACGGTCTGCAAAGCGGCCTCTTCCGCGACGCGCCGGCCGGAACCGCATTCCTGCTGGTGCACAGCCTGAACCCCTGGGGCTATGCCTGGGGCCGCCGGGTCAACGAGAACGGTGTCGATCTGAACCGCAATTTCCGCAATCACCGGGAGGCCTTCGACAACGGCGACTATCGCGAAATCGAGCATCTCGCGGTGCCCCGTCGGGTCAGTACGGCGAATACCGCCAGGTTCCTGACGAACCTGGGCTGGTATCTCGTGACCCGCGGGCGGGAGAAGACCGAAAGAATGCTGCTTGGCGGGCAGAGGAGCGACCCCCTCGGCCTCTACTATGCCGGCATGCGCGCGGAGCCGTCGGCGGCCATCCTCGCCCGGATCTTGAGGCGATATGCCCGTCGGGCCGGCGAGGTGGTCTATTTCGACGTTCACAGCGGACTTGGCGACTTCGGCGAGATGGTCCTGCTGCACGGCTACGGCGAGTCCGACCGCCGGCGCGCACTGGCTCCCCTCTTGTGGGAGGCAGAACGCCACGACGCCAGTCCTGGAGACAGCATTCTGTTCGTCGATCGTTTCCTGAAGGACCGGGCACGTTTCTCGGGCACCCTTGAGTTCGGAACCCGCGACGAACTCACGGTTCTCCTCGCGTTGCGGGCTGAGCATGCCGTTCATAAGGAAATCGCCGCCGCAGAGCAGGACAGCCGTCGGGCACCGGAACTGAAGGCACTTCTGGCTGCCGCGCGGGACCGGCTCGGCAACGCCTTTGCGCCACGGGCCGGCACCGACCGGAAGGCCCTCTCCGAAGCCTGGACCCGGACTGTGGCCGAACGTTTCAGGGCCGTGGTCGGCAATCTTCCCCGGCTGCGCGGCGCCAGACCCGGTGCTGGACCACCCGCGACCCGGGAGCCCACTCAGACAGCGTAGCGGATGTGGCAGCGGCTACCGGGGACGAGGATGCCGCCACGGTAGCAGTTTGACAGGATGATCCCGTTTGGTGGCAGGGCCTCGAAGCTTCCGATCCCACGGCGGGACGCATGCCAGGCAGCAAAGGCATCGACGACCGACCAACTGCGCTGGCGCCAGTCGCCGATCGCCGAGACTTCTCCCTCTGTTGCCTCCAGGGTCGGCCAGGCGAGGTGAACCAGCCAGGCCTGCTTGCCGGATAGCCACTCCGCGACGAAGGTCGTCGACGTGTCGTTTTCGCGGTCGACCAGAGAGAAAACACCGCCGTCGGCGTTCGACGTCTGGTGCTCCGGCCCGAATATTCCATATCGCCCGTCTGAGGTAAGGAGCAGCGGCATGCGCGCCCCATCCTCCGCTTCGTCCATCGCCTTCGCGCCGGTCGCCAAAAGGCCATCTCCCGGCTCCGGGCGGTACCATCTGGGTGCGGGCGTCGCGCCCAGATCGACGAGATGCGGCGGTGCCGCGTCGGATGCGCTTACCCCGGCGAGAGCGGACTCGATCTCTCGCCCACCAACGCTCAACCGGGAGAAATCCGGCCGCCATGCACCGTTGAGCCAGCCGCCGAACAGTTCGACCGTATCGCCGTCCCAGCCACCGATCGCGCCCCGTGGCCAGCAGGTGAAGGCATCGACCAGACAATCGTCGATGCGCCGCCAGACGCCATAGGCGGGCGCTGTTCCGATAACACGGTTGCCGAAAGGATCGTCGCGCCACAGCCGGGCGGATCGGGGGTAGTCGATACACAGGCAGGATCTGCGTCCCCGGGATGCCACACCGTCGTCGGCCTTGCGGGTCCGTGCCACCAGCGGGAAGGTCAGATCGCTATGGATATAGTCGTAGCGCAGCCAGCTCTCGGACCAGGTGACGCGCATGTGGCTGCCAAGCACGCCCCGGTAAACCACTCTCTCCCCGGTCGACAAATTGACCAGGCCCGGTACGCTCGGATCGTATTCCCACCAACCAAATCGAAGGGTCATGCCATCCCGTGCTGTTGGACGCGGCCCTGCTAGTGATCGAAATAAATTGAATTATATGGCACGCGTTCGGCGAAATTACGCCCAGTATCACAATGTTCCCGCCAAAAAGGAACGCTAAGGTTACATACCCGCCCTCGCATCAAAGCAATCTTCGCGTCGCCGTACCGATCGCGACAATCAGGAAATCGGGAACGGAATACTGTATCGCCGGCTCCCGGCCCCTCGCTTCTTCTAGCGGACGTGTTCTCGCGGATGTGGCGGTCCGGCGACGTCGCCTGGATCATCGACAGTGCTGCGGTGCCGCGCATTTTCGATCGACAGGGTCTCCGCTTCGTCCACGAGGAACGCCACGATAGCTTCGTCGGCGCCTCGCCGGGCGGTCGGGCGAACGCGGCCTCTAGGACCTGCTGTCCTCCGCCACAAGCGACGCAAGGATCTCGTCCAGTTCCGGCGGCGGAGCGGCGTCCTTGTAGCCGGCCAGACGGCGGAAGACATCCGCCGCGGCATCGTGGAACCCGCCCTCGGTCCCCGCATCGCGCAATGTCTCGGCGATCTCCTCCATCTCGTCGATCCAGCGCCAGGCCTTGGGCGCCGCGGCGCGGACCCGGGCCTCGATCCCGTCGGGTATCGCCGGATCCTCGCCCGCCAGCCGGTCGACAAGCGGTTCGCTCACGCCCAGCCGCTCGGCCGCGGCGAAGATCGCGGCCAGAAGCGCCGCCGTGCCCTTGGTCCGGGCGGCGTAGCACATCTTGAGGGCAGAGGCGCGTGTCGGCTCCGGCCCCAGATCCTGTACCTCCAGGGGACTGCCGGCAAAGAGCGGTAGAACCTCCCGCGCGCGCGCGCCGGACACGTAGAGACAGGTTCCCGGCTTCCAGGCCGGCGGCCCGACGATACCGCCGTCGACATAGGCCGCACCGGCCGCCGAAACGATGTTCGCCACCCGCAGGGCCCGGCTGGGAGAGATCGCATTGCCATCGACATAGAGACCCGCGAAACCTTCAGCCGCCACCGCACCCGCCACGTCGACGGCCGCATGGGGCGGGCAGACCGAGACGATCACGTCGCAGTCCCGGCACAAGGCGCCCAGGCTTTCGGCCGGCACAAGCCCCCGCGCCTCCGCCCTCTCCCGGGTCGCCGTACTGCGCCCGGCCGGAAGCCAGGCGACGTCCTGCCCCGCCTGTCGCGCCGCCGCCGCGATCGAAATACCCATTGCGCCTGGGTGAAGAATTCCAATCATCGCTGCGTTCCTTTCCTGGCCGGCAAATGTCCCCGCCGGCGTTCGATCACTGGAGTCCAACCGGATCGACGATGCCGCCCGCGCAACGCGACCGCAAAGGCCGGGCCGCGCGCAGCATGCGACCGAGTGACGGCCCGGGCCCGACCCGGCCGGCAAGGTTGAGGCGCAGTTCCAGGACGATCCGCCGGCCGCCGTCGTTAACGCAGCGGATATCGACCCTGCGCCCCGCCCCGCGGCCGAAGCTTTCGTCGAAGGCCCGGCGGATCTGCTCGATCCGCACGCGACGCCCGATCGACCCATCGAAAAGGGTCCGCACCGACGAGCGATTCAGCTCCGCGAGCAGGCTCAGGGAATCCCGGTAGTAGCGTTCCGCCGGCGCGCCGTAGCAGGTTCCGTGGCGCACCCATTCGTGGCGGTGGAGGTAGGACATCGTGCCGGGCATCGCCCGATCGAGCTGCCGCCGCGTCTCCGGTGTCAAGCGCAGCGGCGGCAGGGATCGCCAGCTCCCGCTTCGACCGTCGATCCGGCGGATGTTGTAGGGGACGTTGCAGTAGTCGTTGCCGCGCGGCTGCGGCCACAGCCCGTGAAGGGTGAAATGGGTGGCGTCGAAGCGCTGACCCGTCATTGTGCGGCATTCGCGAGTCGACGGGCGGGTCTCGCAGAAGGCGGGCTGCCAGCTGACTGCGAGGGTGAACCGACCGCTCGGCCCCGGCGTCCCCGCCGGCCCGACCGGCGCGGGTTTCCCGGCACGGCCGGGCTTCCGGTCAAGCTCCGGCTTTCGGGCCGGCGACGCCGGTCGGCGCGTGTTGGCGCCTGCACCCTGGACGACCGGCTTGCCGCAGCTTGCCGAGACCCAGCGCTGGCCGTTGTGGCCGGGGCCGATTTCAATCCGGTAATGCGTTGCCTCCTGCCGGTTCCGGCCGAGCAGCCTGTAGCGCTTGCCCGCCTCCACCCGTCCGTTCGGCGTCCCGTCGATCCGTACCGAGACCGGGCAGGACCGGGACGCCTCGAAACTGCCCGTCATGGTGACGAAGGCCTGCCCGGGCACCGCGCTCAGGACAAGCGTACCCAGGACGGCGACAGGGAGCATGGGACCACGCATTTCGATCTCCTGGCTGCGTCGACTGGCGGGCTTATAACAGCCCGGCGACGAATTGCCGACACGGCTGATAAGCTGGAGCCGATATGAACGCAGGAGGGCAGATGATCGACGCGGCACGGGGTACGGATCTATTCTCACTCAAGGGCAAGGTCGTCGTTGTGACGGGCGCGTCAAGCGGCATCGGCCTCGCCATCGCGCACGGGGCCGCGGCGGCGGGCGCGCGGGTCGGGCTCAACGGGCGCAACCCGGAAACCCTCGCGGCGCGCTGCGCGGAAATCCCGGGCAGCTTCCCCCTCCCCTTCGACGTCGCCGATCTTGCCGCCGGGACCGATGCGCTGCACGCCGCGATCGAGACTCATGGGCGGCTCGACGGCCTGGTCTGCAACGCGGGCGCACGTGACCGGCGCGGCCTGGCCGAGGTCGAGACGGAGAATTTCCGCGACCTGATCGAGACCAACCTGATCGCCCCCTTCGATCTCGCCAGGCATGCCGGGCTTCACATGGCGGAACGCGGCGAGGGCCGGATCGTCTTCCTGACCTCCCTCGCCGGCGATTTCGCACGCCCGGGAGACGTCCTCTATCCCGGCACCAAGGCGGGGCTCTCGGGCCTTCTGCGGGCCCTGGCCGTCGAACTCGGCCCGTTCGGGGTGAACGTGAACGGGATCGCCCCGGGTCCCATCGCGACGGAGATGAACAAGCCGCTGACCGCCGACCCGGACTTCACGGCGATGATCGAGCGCAACATTCCCCTCGGCCGCTGGGCGAGCCCGGACGAGCTTTCCGGAACCGCGATCTTCCTGCTGTCGGACGCGTCAAGCTACGTGAACGGCCATGTCGTTGCCGTAGACGGGGGCGCTCGCGTCCGGATGTTCTCATGATTTCGAACTTCCGTTAGGCTCGTGCCCGTTCGTCAGCGGAAGGGAGAGCCCGCATGATCGGAAAGAGCTGGATTCGCGAACAGGGTCTGCAAGACCCGCTCCTCGTCGAGGCCCTGCGCCTGCGCGGCTGGGACGAGGTCCCCCTCTGGCAGGACGGGAAGCACCCCGGCCAGGAGGAGATGGTCAGACGGCGGGACGACGCCATTCACCGATGGGTCGACCTGCGTCCACAGCGAGACGGGCCGGTCAACCCGAACCGGGTGGACGTGTCGGATATCGACGCGATGACCGCCGACATCAAACGACGCTGTCTGGAAGCGGGCGGCGCCGACGTCGGGATAACGGCCCTGAAACCGGAATTCATCGAGTTGGGCGTCGACCTGCCCCACAAGAATGTCATCGCGATCATCGTCTACGAGGATTATCGCAAGTCTCTGGACGGCCCGCTCGCCGTCGAGGTCGAGGCGATGGAGGCCTATGCGCGCTGCGCCGAGATCTCGACGGAGATCGCCCGCTACATCCGGGAAGAGCTAGGCTACCCGGCACTGGCCCATCACAACGGATCCTTCCAGATTCAGGCAATCCCGGTGTTTCACGAAGTCGGTTTCGGGGAGCTTGGTCGCCATGGAAGCCTTATTCACCCCGAGCTGGGGGCGAACTTCCGGCCCGGCTTCGTCACCACCGACCTGCCGCTTTCCTACGACAGCCCGCATGAGTTCGGCGTCCAGGACTATTGCATGAACTGCAATCTGTGCCGCGCCAACTGCCCGGGCGATGCCATCCCCGACGACTATATCGTCACCGATGGGGTCAAGCGGTGGCTGACGGACATCGACAAATGCTACCCGATCTCCCGGTTCCGCGAGGCTTACTGCCACATTTGCATCGACGTCTGCCCGTACATCCACAAGGAGAACGGGGACACCGAGAAGCGCGACATCTTCAAGAAATACATGAAGGTCCGTAAGGATGAAGGCTACAAGACCCCAAAGGGGGAGCGTTAGCACCCTCAGTCATCGCGAGGCCGAGAAGACACCGGTCGAGACGGCACCCGAACTCGCCGCGCTCGCGGCAGCCGCCCTGCGGCTCCTCGCACGCGACGGAAAAGGTTCTCCGGAAACCGGCTGGTCGATCGAGGCGACGGGACCTGACGGGGTTCCGATGACCATCGCCTGCACCGGCCCCGATCTGCCGGCATCCGTGCCCCAATTGACCGCCCATCCGTCGGTGATACCCCTGGAGCGCCCGTGGGTCGGTACGCACAGGCTGACGCTTCGTGCGCCGCTGATCGTTCTTGATCTTTACTGGCGCCCGGACGCGCCATTGCGGATCATGACCTTCAGCCGCGGCGACTGGGAGAAGGCGCTCCGCGCCCTGGCCGCCTGAACGGCGCCTCGCGGCTCACGCCGGCCGGCTCCGGCGACGGGCCGTCGCATTGCGCAATTCCTGCTGCAGGCGGCGGCCGAAGCTGCCCCGGCTTTTCGAGAGCGGTGCGAGGATCCGGTAGACCAGCGGGGTGACGTAGAGGGTTGCGAGGATCGCGATGCCGAGCCCGCCGAAGACGACCCAGCCGATTGCATTGCGTGCCTCCGCCCCGGCTCCGGTGCTGACGAGCAGCGGGATGGCCGCGAGGGTCGTAGAGAGCATCGTCATCGCCACCGGGCGGAATCGGGCCGCCGCCGCTTCGAGCGCGGCCTCATAGGGCGAGCGCCCGTCGTCGCGCAACTGGTTCGCGAACTCGACGATCAGGATGCCGTTCTTCGCCATCAGCCCGATCAGCAGGATCAGCCCGATCTGGCTGT
>CAYGKX010000198.1:0-2987 GCA_964350225.1 uncultured Rhodospirillaceae bacterium
ATCGGGGTCGTAGAAGGCGAGCCAGTCGTCCCATTGCCGCGTGTCCAGGGCATGGCCTTCCCGATAGATCACCTCGGCGATCGTCGCGGTGCGCTGAACGGTTTCCATGTCGATCCACATCCGCCGGCTCACCGGGCTCCGGCGGGCGGAATGGCGTCGGCCCGGTTCATGAGCCGCAGCCACTCCCGGTAGCCGGAATGGAAGACCGTCTCGTCCTGCAGCTCGAAAGTGCCGACGACCGAGGTTGCGGGGCTTATGCCAAGTTGTTCGGCATGATCATCCGGACCGGGATGCACGCGGCCCATGCCCCGGTGATAGCCCTGGAGATCGGAAACGGACCAGGCCCGATAACCGTCCTGGCACTGTTCGTAGACCTTTAGGTCGTCGGGTGTCGCGAGCCCGGTGCTGTTGAAGAAATCCTCATACTGCCGGATGCGGTAGGCGCGTGCGTCCGCCGGTTCCCCTTTCGGGGCGACGCAATAGACCAGCATTTCGGTTAGATCCGGGGCGAGCGGACGGATAATCCGCATCTGCAGCGAGATGTTCTCGGCGAACTGAACGTTGGGAAAAAGCGACAGGTTGCGCACGCCCAGCATCCAATTCGCCTTCACCTTGCCGACCCGCTCGACGACCGAATCGATGTAGGAAAAGAGCGGCCGGACCTGCGGCGCCGGGTTGCCGTGCCAGATGACGGCGTGGCCGTGGTCGAAGGTGAAACTCCCGCACGTCGTGCCGTCCAGCATGTTGAAGTCCGAGGTCTCCAGTGCATGGCCGGACATGCCTTTCTTTCGCCGTTCGACGATGCGCATGAAGCTCGGGTGGGTCGAGGTCAGGTGGTAGTTGTCGAGGCAGTTCTCGAGCTGAAGCTTCCAGTTCGCCCGGTAGGTGTAGAGGCCCGCACCCGGCAAGAGCTCGACGCCGTCCGCGCCCTGGTCCGCGATGAGGTCGAGGAACACCCGTGCGTCGCCGAGATGCGCTTCCAGGTCGGGAACGTCCGGATTGAGGCTGGCGAAGAGGAAGCCGCGATAGTTCTCGAACCGGGGAACCTTCTTCAGGTCGTGGGAGGTCGCCTCGAAATCCGCGGTGTAGTCGCCCTGTGTCCCGCTCTTGATTCCGACATTGTGCCCTGCGCTGTCGAAGACCCAGCCGTGATAGGGGCAGACATGCGACCTCGCGTTGCCGGACCGGCGCCGGCAAAGGGTGGCGCCGCGATGCGGACAAGTGTTGAAGTGGCAATGCAGGGCGCCATCCACGTCGCGCGAGACGACTAGCGGCTGGCGACCGGCCCAGGTTGTCAGGTAGTCGTGCGGATTCGGGATCTGCGTATCGAGGCCGACGAAGACCCAGGTCCCTTCGAAGATGTGCGCCATCTCCAGCTCGAAGATCTCCGGGTCGCGAAAAATGTCGCGATGCACGCGAAACTCTCCGCGGTCAGCGAGGTCCTGGACGTAGCGGGTGGCATCGAATGCGGTCATCTGCATCTCCGTGCCTGACGGTGCCTTCATGGGATCAGTCCCGGAAGTCGACGTAAAGCCCGTTTCGGGCGGAAACCATCCGGCGGACCGCGGCGTCAAAAACCAGCGCGGATATCTCCTCGCCCGGATCGTCCATGAAATCCGCGCACCTCCGGTAGATTTCTTCACCGATGTCCGTGTCGACCCCCGCCATGGAGTCGGCCTGACACTGAATTTCGCAGGCGCGCTGCAGGGTCCACAAGATGAAATAGGCCTGGGCAATGCTCCGTCCCGCGACGAGCAGGCCGTGATTTCGCAGGATCAGGATTCGTTTGTCGCCCAGATCGTCGACGATCCGCACCTTCTCATCGGGGTTGAGGACGAGGCCCTCGAAGTCGTGGTAGGCGACCGCCCCGGAAAGCATCGCGCCATAGAAATTGTTGGTCTTGAGCCCGTCGCGCTTGATGCTGACAGCGGAGCCCGCCGTCGTGTGGGTATGGATGACACAATGGGCGTCGTCACGTGCCTCGTGCACGGCGCCATGGATCAGGAAACCCGCCTGGTTGATCCGGGATTCGGCGTTACCCACCAGGTTGCCCTGGATGTCCACCTTGACCAGGTTCGACGCCGTGACCTCGCTGTAGTTCTTGCCGAACGGGTTGATGAGGAAGCAACGGTCCGGGCCGGGCACGCGCATCGAGATGTGATTGAAGATCGCCTCGTAGCAACCCAGATGGTCGAACAGCTGATAGCAGGAAGCGAGCTGTACCCTGAGGGCAATCTCCTCCTCGCTTGCGGCGGCGGCGGGACTTTGGTTCCGAAGCTCTCGGACGACTTCCATGCTGGTTCTCCCGGTCGGCGCCAGTTCTGGATCAGGCGGAGAGGGCGGCTGCCGCCCCTTCCGTCTCCCAGGGACGGTCGCTGAAGGTGAAGTCACCCCGGTAGTTCGCGCACACCCGCGCCCAGCGGCGCCCGCATTCGCGCGCCTGTTCCGCATACTCTTCCGGGAAGTCCTGGTAGGGCGGCCGGACGGGGCCGCACCGGCTGTAACCGGCGGCGTTGATCCGCGTCTTTTCCATCTGGATGTTGTAGTGGGCGAACAGGTCCGGGTTGGCGACCATGGGGGCGATCGGCTCATTGGCCCAGCCGATGGCCGCGACGAGCATGTCGATCGCCGGCTGATTGCGTTCCGCGATGGCCTGCATGAGGGCGACGGCCGGGGTGGGGTTCATGCCCGACGCGGTTGCCCAGCAGGCCGTGGTCGTCTCCGGCGCCACCTCGTAGAACCTGTGCACGACCATTTCGTTGGGTACGAAGTTCACTTTTCCGCGCGTCTTTTCGATCAGCTCCGGCAGGCCCGCGGCTTTCGAGTATTTGGCGGAGGTCACCGTCGGCGCCGCGTCGACGACCGCCTCCCAGAAATCCGCGCCGAAGGGAAACCGGAAGGCGCGCTGGTTGGCGTAGACCATGACCGCGAGGTCCGGGAAAGCCTCCGAGACGGCAGCGTAGTGATCGACCGCCATCCTCGTCGTC
>CAYGKX010000198.1:2997-7181 GCA_964350225.1 uncultured Rhodospirillaceae bacterium
CACATCGGGATGCCGAGGAGCGTGCCGTCCGCGCCCCGGTCGCGGATGAAGGCGAGCCGCTGGGCGATCTGGTGGCCGCCCATCGCCGTCGCGCCGACGAAGGTCGGGACGCGCTTGTTGACGGTCTCGATCGTGCAGGCGGCGAAGGCCCGCCAGTCGGCTTCGGACAGGGTGGCGCACTCGCCCGTGGTGCCAAGCACGATGAGGCCGGTCGCACCGTCCCGGATCAGCATGTCGATCAGCCGGGCGGACTCGTCGAGGTCGACGGTGTCCGTCGCGTCCAGCCGGTCGGCGCCGGGTTTTGCCGGCGTCGCGATGATCGCGTACATGCCCGAGATGTCGCTGGCGGTCAGCATGCCTTCTCTCCTCACGTCACGGTGTCCGGGTCAGTCCCGGAACGGTTCGGGCGGCGGACCGGAGAGGCCCCAGACGTCGCCCTTGTGCTCAGGCCCCCAGAAACGCTCTTCGGCGGGACCGGTGTCCGCGACCTGCTCCATGTCGCCGTAATACTCGACCACATTGCCGAACGGGTCCTGGTAGTAGCTGAAGATGTTGTTGCCGGGGCCGTGGCGTCCGACGCCCCAGATACAGGCGTTGCCCTCGTCGCGCATGCGGGCGGCCTCGCACATCACCGTGTCGATCGATCCGACATCGAATGCGGCATGTTGCAGACCGGTGCGCCCGCTGCCGCTTTTGACGGTCGCAAGCGTGTGGTGGTCCCGGTTGCAGCGCAGGAAGGACATGCCGATATGGGTGCGGTCGGTGACCTGTAGACCGAGCAGGGCGAAGAAGGCCTCCTGCGACGGCTGCCGCGGCGTCCAGAGGACCACGTGGCCAAGCTTCCGGGGACCGGCTGCGTCGCCGTCGTATCGGGCCGGGCCAGGGTCGGCCGCGTCGGGCAGGACGAATTCGATCCGGTTGCCGTCCATGTCCCGAACCGCCGCGACACGGGCGTCGCCCGGTCGCCGGCCGGGGCGGGGCGCTTCCTCGATCTCATGACCCCTCCGGGCAAGCGCGTCGACAAGCGCGAGGAGGTCGTCTTCGGAGGGAACCGAAAAGGCGACGTGATCCAGTTGGGCGCTTTCGCCGCGGGTCAGCAACAGATCGGCGTGGGCCGCGTCCCTCGAGCGAAAGGCCGCGCCATCTCCCTTCCGCTCGACAAGACCCATTCCCCAGCTCCGCTGGTAGAAGTCGCGGGCCCGGTCGAGATCGGGGACCCGAAGCCCGATGCGGTGGAGGCCGCTGACACCCATGGGATGCTCCTGTCCGGCTCGTGGGGCTACTTTTTCTTGTGCGATTCGGATTCGAAGACGAGCTCCAGCCGGCGTTCGGCGATCTTCCAACTGCCGTCCGGCGCCCGGGCGTAGATGTCGTTGGCATCGGCAATGGCGCAGGGCTCAGCGGGGCCGAGCCCTGGGCCGTCATGGCGGTAGAGCGTGATCATCAGATGCCCCCTGATACGCCCGTCCCCAATCGGAGCGAGGCGGAGGTTGGTGCAGACGTGGCGCGCCACGCGGTCGGTCATCGACGCTCTTTCCGCGCCGTAGGTATTCAATGCGGCTGCACCTTTCTTTTCGGGGCCGATGCCATAGAGCCGTCCATCCTCGAGATAGAGATCGGCCAGGCGATCGGAAGCGTGACTGTCCAAGAGCCAGGCATGTTCGAAGACGAGGTTCTCGATCTCGTGCCGCACCTGCGCATCGATAAGCGCGGGAACCGGTCTGCGCGCCTCGGTCGTGGTTTGAATTTCAGCTTCCATGGAACCTCCCGTGCCCAATCGTGCCGATGATCGTCAGCCTCTAAAACAATGGACATGTTCATTTTTTGCCGGAGCGGCCGACACGGTCAAGCGAATTCTGGGGCGTTCACAATTTGGCTTGCCCGACGTGAAGCACTTCAGAACAGGCTTCCAAAAATGGACATGTTCATTTTAATATGAGGCCGCCGTCATGTTCCGGACGGGAACGGAAGCCGGTCGTCACCATGGACCAGATCAATCCCGAGACACTCGCCAAACCGTCGATCGACGATCTCGTTGCCCGTGCGCGCGCGCTTGCGCCGATCATCGCCGCCCGTGCGACGGAGGCCGAAAAGGCCTGTTGCCTTCACGACGAAACGGTCCGGGATATGCGCGATGCCGGGCTTTTCCGCCTGCTGCAGCCAACGCAGTATGGCGGCTTCGGGATGGATATCGAAAGCCTTGTCCGGGTCACTGCCGAGATCGGCATGGCCTGTGGCTCGGCGGGGTGGGTCTATTCGGTGGGCGCCTTTCATGCCTGGAATATCGGCCTGTTCCCGCGTGTCGCGCAGGAAGAAGTATGGGGCCCGGATCCCGATGCCCTGGCGGCCTCCTCATACGTGCCGGCGGGGAAGGCGGTGCCGGAAGCGGGCGGCGCGCGGCTCAGCGGGCGCTGGCAGTTCGCGAGCGGCTGCGACCATTTCGGCTGGATCATTCTCGGCGCCAAGGAGGAGGGCGGCGAGGCCATCCATTTCTATCTGGTGCCCAAGTCGGACTTCGAGATCGTGATGGACTGGCAGGTCGCGGGCCTGGCGGCGACGGGCAGCAACAGCGTGGTCCTGACGGACGTCTTCGTCCCGGACCACCGGCGCATCTCGTTTCAGGCTGCGAAGGAGGGGCGGACGCCGGGCGCCGAGCTCTATGGCGACCTGTTCCGGCTGCCTTTCTTCGCCGTCTCCAGCTACTGCCTGGTATCCCCGGCGCTGGGCATCGCCTGGGGTGCGCTCCGGAACTACATCGACGACGTGCGGGGCCGCGAGGTCCGCTCCATTGCCGGCGCGGCATCGGGCCTTGCCGGCTATGCGGCGGTGCAGACCCGGGTCGCGGAAGCATCGGGGAAGATCGACGCAGCGATGGAGCTCATCCTCCGGGACTGCCGCGATATCGTCGCGACCCTCCGGGACGGCCGGCCGATTACGACGGAACAGCGGACGCGGAACAAACGGGATCAGGCCCTGGCGATCCGATTCGCGAAAGAGGCGGTACAGCTCCTGGTCGACGGCACCGGCGCCAAGGGCCTGAACACGGACCAGCCGATCCAGCGGGCCTGGCGGGACCTCCAGGCCGCGGGCGCGCACATCACTCTAAGCTGGGACATCCTGATGCCCGCCCATGGCCGGGTGCTGCTCGGCCTCGACCCTGGCATCCTGATCTGACGGGTTGCTCTCAGCGCAGGCCGCGGATCTGGATCCGGAACAATCGGCGCAACTCTTCCACCCCCGCTCTGGGCACGGGCTTCGGCTGCGCGATCCACCAGCGGACCGCGCCCGAGAAGACGAAGAAGAAATGTCGGCCGATCAGGTCGTTCGGTTCCTCGCACGACACCTCGCCCCGTTCGCGTGCGTCCTCGACGAGATCACCCAGTGCCGCTGCGATGCGGTTGCTCATCGCTGTGTATTCGCCCCCGTGCATCCCGGTGGCCTGGTAATTGAGCTGCAGGAAGATGCGGGCCAGCGTGACGTTCCTGGCGAAGTCCCGGTAGAAGACCTGAAAGAAGGCGACGAGGCGATCCTCGAGCGGTTCCGAGCGCTGACGGCCGGCCGCCCGGACCGCCCTGTCGGCGAGGCCGCCGATACGGTCGACGAAAGCGAGCAGGCTCAGGTCGCGCTTGTCGGTCGCATAAAGCGAGAGCGTCCCGAGGGCGACGCCGGCCTCCTGCGCAACCTGGCGCATCGTCGTCGCGTCGTAGCCCTGCTCGGAGAAGAGTTTCAGGGCGGCGGCCCGGATCCGCTCGCGCTTCTCCATCTTGTTTCGTTCGCGTTGGCGCAATCGTTCGCTCGGCACCCGTGGGTGGTACGTTGGCAAGAGTCCTAGTGGGTACAGCGCTCTCTTGCCCCAATCGTGCCAAATCCGCAACCACGGGAGAATGCCGGTTTAGGGGTCTGACAGTCAGCTTATGCCGCTTCGCCCATCCGGCGACGGATCAATGCGCGGCGGAGCCAAATGTGCCTCTTGCCAATCCATTCTGTATCTTTTTGTCGATCCTTAAGACGTTGGGAAAAAAACTACAGGGATTACGCTCAGGAATTGTCCGTCGTCCCGGAGAACTCCAAACATAGCGAGGTGCAGAATGCGGTTGCTACTTCCCTTGGTCGGGTTGTCTGTGGTTCTTTCAACACCGGCTGCCGCCGAGACTCTCGAACAGGAGTTTCTGAGCGCTCTTCCT
>CAYGKX010000198.1:7191-7527 GCA_964350225.1 uncultured Rhodospirillaceae bacterium
TGGACCCTGCAAAAGAAGGGCAAGGGGACGGCGCCACAGCCCTTTGCCTACGGCTATTGGAAACGTGGCAAGGACGAGCACATGTTCGTCCTTATCGCGCATCCGGACCTGGACAAGGCGGCTGCCCAGAAACTCGCGGCTTCGGTGCGGCCCCAAGGGTGGAAGCCGAAGATTTCCGGAAACCGTGTCCTCCGGACACGCCCATCGGACCGGCAGATACGGATGGTGTTCGATTGGCAGGGCGCCGACCCGAAGGTCGGCACCAGTCTGCTGCAAGCCGCGAAATGGGGGGAACTGGACAAGGTCGCAGCGTTGCCCAAGGTGGAGGTCAAGAAG
>CAYGKX010000199.1:0-7482 GCA_964350225.1 uncultured Rhodospirillaceae bacterium
GAGAAGGACAGCTGGGCGGCCGCCGTCGTTGACGAGCTCACGCCGGAACCGGGCGACATCCGGGTCGACAAGTACCGGATCAGCGGGTTCTGGGACACGCCGCTGGACAGCATCCTCAAGAATCTCGGCATCCGGACGATCCTCTTCGCCGGCGTCAACACCGACCAGTGCGTCTTCTGCTCGCTGACGGATGCGAACTTCCTCGGCTACGGCTGCGTCCTGCTGGACGACTGCTGCGCGACGACCTCGCCCGACTTCTGCACCGAGGCGACGATCTGGAACGTCAAGAACTGCTACGGGTTCGTGACGGGCTCCGAAAAGCTGATCGCGGCCCTCCAGGCTCGCCCGAACCAGGGAGGCGCGCGATGACCGTCCAACCCCATCCCGACATTGCAGTCGTTCTCGAGGGACTCGGCGCATCCGATGGTCCCGTCGAGACAGCCCGCGTCCTGCCCGCGGAAGCCTACATGTCAGAGGCCTTCCACGAGTTCGAGATGGCCGCAGTCTACATGCGGTCCTGGCTCTGCGTCGGTCGGGCGCAGCAGATACCCAACCCCGGCGACTATTTGGCCGTGACCCTCGCGGACGAACCGATCCTCGTGGTGCGCGGCAGGGATGGCGAGGTCCGCGCCATGTCCGCTCTCTGCCGCCATCGCGGACATCCGCTGAAGGAAGGCTGCACCGGCACAACGAAGACCTTCATCTGCCCGTACCACAAATGGACCTACGGGCTGGACGGCGCGTTCGTCGGCGCGCCCCACATGGGCAAGACGGTGAGCCCGGCGGAGCTGAAGCGCGAAGCGACGTTGCCGCACCTCAAGGTCGAGCTCTGGTACGGCTTCATCTTCGTCAATTTCGACCCCAACGCGAAGCCGCTCGCCCCGACCATGACAAAGCTCGAGCCCTATATGGCGGGCTACGACCTCGACAACATGGTAACGGTCGAGCCGGAGGTGACGACCCGGCCCTTCCCCTGGAACTGGAAGATGCTGCTCGAGAACTATATCGAGCCGTATCACACGGAGTTCGTGCACCCGATCATCCACGACTTCGCCCCCAGCGTCGGCGTGGAGTTCGACCCCTGGCGCGGGCCCGAGGACAACGTGATCGTCCGCTACGTGCCGTTCCTGGAGGCCGACGGCAGCCTCACGGAAAACGGCTGGGCGGCACCCGCCGCGTTCCCCATCATCGAGGGGCTGAGCGAGAAGCAGCGCAACCGCGTCGGCTTCGGCATGGTGCCGCCCAACATGAACATCATCTTCATGCCGGACATGCTGTGCTTCGGCATCGTCTACCCGGAAGGGCCGCGCAACGTGAAGGTCGGCGGCGGCCTCTTCACCGCCGGCGGCTGGTGCCTGCCCAAATCGACGGCGAAGCTGCCCGACTTCCATGCCCGCGCCGCGCGGCTGATGGAAGGATCTCGACAGCTCGGCGAACAGGATACCGAGGTCAACCTCGCCATGCAGCGGGCCAAGCACTCCCGCTACGCGCCGCGCGGCCGCTTCAGCTATCTCGAGGAGACCCTGAGCCAGTTCAACCGCTGGCTCGCCGTCCGCTACCGGGCGGAAGCGGCGCGGCGCAACTACGCCCTGCCCGGCACCGGCGCCCGGGGCGCGGCGTGATGAGCGCCGGCTGGCCTATCGACGACACGGCCGGCGCCTTCTGCCCGCACGGCCGCTTCACGCTCGCGGGGGCGCCGACGGGACCGCTCGCCGGCCTGACCTTCGGCGTCAAGGACCTGATCGACGTCGCGGGCCATGTCACGGGCGCCGGCAATCCGCGCTGGCTGGAAACCCATGCACCGGCCGACGCGACCGCACCGTCTGTCGCCTTGCTGCTCGCCGCCGGCGCGACGATGGTCGGCAAGACGATCACCGACGAACTCGCCTACAGCCTGAACGGCGACAACGCCCACTACGGCACGCCGCGCAACGCAGCAGCGCCCGATCGCGTGCCGGGCGGTTCGTCGAGCGGGTCGGCCGCGGCCGTCGCCGCCGGCTTGTGCGACTTCGCGCTCGGCACCGACAGCGGCGGATCGATCCGCATTCCAGCCAGCTATTGCGGGCTCTGGGGCATCCGCACCACACATGCGCGCCTGCCGATGGACGGTGTCGTACCGCTCATGCCCAGCTTCGACACCCTTGGCTGGTTCGCCGCCGACGCTGTCACCTTCCGGCGCGTCGGCGCCGTCCTCCTCGGGACGGACGACACGGTGCCGACCGCCTGGCGCCTCGTCTGGCCTGCCGATGTCGAAGCCGAAGTCGGCGCGGCCGGACGGGAGGCGCTCGTACCGGCGCTCGACTGGTTGGCCGGCCGGTTTGGCGGGATCGAAACGGCGCGCCTCGCACCCGAAGGCCTCGACCTGTGGCGCGAACGCTACCGCCTCGTCTCCGCGGCCGAGACCTGGGCGATCCACGGCGACTGGATCGAGACCGCCGAACCGGATTTCGGACCGGCGATCGCAGAGCGCTTCGCCTACGCCAGGCGCGCGGCCGACATGGACCGGGAAACGGCCTGGGGCTTCCTCGATCGGGTCCGGGCCGGCCTCCACGCCCTCATCGGCGAGAACGGATTGCTCTGCCTGCCGACGGCACCGGGACCCGCGCCCTTCGGGGATGCGGCCGGCGACGCGGTCGAG
This sequence comes from uncultured Rhodospirillaceae bacterium, assembly GCA_964350225.1. Lineage (GTDB taxonomy): Bacteria > Pseudomonadota > Alphaproteobacteria > Bin65 > Bin65 > CAYGKX01. Next base: position 2,639 of record CAYGKX010000199.1, read on the forward strand.
GCCTTCCGGCAGAGCGCGCAGCGGCTGACCTGCATCGCCGGCATTGCCGGCCTGCCCCAGGTAAGCCTCCCGGTCGCGACCCTCGACGGCGCGCCGTTCGGCCTCTCTCTGATCGGGCCGGCCGGCAGCGACGCGGCCCTCCTGGCCTTGTGTACGGACTTCGAAGCGGCGGCGCGGGCGCCGAAACACCCCGCATTCACCCTAGGCAAAAAAACGCACGCACCAATGGAGGTGAAGCAATGACACGCTTGAAAAAAGGCCTGCGCCGAACCGCGGCCCTTGTCGGCCTCGCGGCCGCCGTCACCCTTTCCACGTCGGCCCTGGCCGAACCGCTTCGCATCGGCATCCTCGTCCCCGGCTCCAAGACGGACAAGGGCTTCATGCAGTCGGCCCATATGGGCGCGGAGGCGGTGAAGAAGAAGTTCGGCGACAAGGTCAAGGTCCAGATCATCGAGAACATCAACTATGCCGACATGCAGCAGGCGGTGACGCAGCTGGCGACCAACAACCAGTTCGTCGTCGCCGTGTCCGGCGCCTCGCAGACCGCGATGATCAAGGTCGCCAAACGCTTCCCCGGAAAGAAGTTCACGCTGATTGGCGGCTCCAAGATCACCAACATCCCGAACATGGCGCAGTACGACATGCGCCAGGCGGAGATCAACTTCATCTCCGGCGCGGTCGCCGCGATGATGAGCAAGACCGGCACCGTCGCCTTCGTTGCCGGGCTGGAAATCCCCGGGGTCGTCAACGCCGGCAAGGAGTTCGCCAAGGGTGCCAAGTATGTGCGCCCGGACGCGAAGCCGATCGTCGTCTTCACCGGCAGCTTCGACGATGTCGCCAAGGCCAAGGAGGCGACCCTCGCGACCATCGCACAGGGCGCCGACGTCCATGTCCATGTGCTCAACAAGGGCCTGGCCGGGATGGAGCAGGCCGCGCGCGACAAGGGCACGAAGATCATCGGCGGCATCCTGCCGGCCTGCGGCTCCGACCCGCTCTTCGTCGCCTATTCCCAGACCGGCGTCGGCCACCTGGTCGAATATGCCGTCAAGAGCATCCTCGACGGCACCTGGAAGCCGGGCTCCCACTCCTTCGGCCTGAAGGCGGGCACGGAAGCCAGCGCGATGATCCTCTGCGGCGACGCCGACCCCAAGATCAAGGCCAAGATCGAGGAGATCAAGAAAGCGATCATCGAAGGGAAGATCGTTACCCTCGATGGCTGACCCGGCCCTCCTGACGGCGGAAGACGACCGGGGGCGCGCCGCGTCCCCGGCGTCCGACGCCCCCGATCCCGTGCTCGCGATCCGCGACGTCTCCAAGCGTTTCGGCGGCCTGCAGGCGCTTGGATCGGTCGATCTCGACCTGCGGCCGGGCGAGATCCATTGCCTCCTCGGCGAGAACGGCGCCGGCAAGTCGACGCTCTGCAACGTTATCTTCGGCCTGCACCCGCCGGATGCCGGGACCCTCCTGCTGCGCGGGACAACCTACGCACCGAAGGGACCGCAGGCGGCCCTTTCCGCCGGGATCGCCATGGTCCACCAGCATTTCAGCCTGGTCCCGGAACTGAGCGTCCTTGAGAACCTGTGCCTCGGCGGCAGGGGCCGGTTCGATCGCCGGCGCGAGGCGGAGCGTTTCGCCGCCATCGCCGGGCGCTTCGGCATCGCGGTGCCGTTCGACGCCCGGGTCGAGGCGCTGTCGGTCGGCGAGCGGCAGCGGGTCGAGATCCTGAAGTGCCTCTCGCGCGAGCCCGGCATCGTCGTCCTGGACGAGCCGACGGCCGTCCTGCCGCCGGGCGAGATCGACGCCCTTCTCGACCTCATTCTTCGGATGGCATCCGACGGCAAGGCCATCCTCCTCGTCACCCACAAGCTCGCGGAGAGCGAGCGGGTCGCCGACCGGATCACCGTCTTGCGGCACGGCCGCGTGACGTTGCGGGCACGCGGCGGCGACGTCGGCCGGGCCGAGCTTGCAGCCGCCATCGTCGGCGCACCGGTCGGCGTTGAAGATCCGGACGAGATCGCCCGCGGCTCGGACAACATCGCGTCCGACAGATACGCACCGCCGGGCAGTTCCGCCGCGCCCGCGGCCCTGATGCTCGACACCCTGTCGGTCGCCGACGAAGCGGGCGCCGAGAAGGTCTCCCGCATCACCCTCCTGATGCCGCCAGGCGAGATCGTCGGCGTTGCCGGGGTCGAGGGCAACGGCCAGTCCGAGCTGGCGCTGGCGCTTGCAGGGCTGCTGCCGACCAGCCACGGCCGTTTCTTCGTCGCCGACCGGGAACTGACCCGCGCCGCGCCCGGTGAGGTTTCCGCGGCCGGGGTCGGAATCGTCCCGGAGGATCGCCAGGCGGTCGGCGGGATCCTGGGAAGGAGTGTCGCGGAGAATATCGATCTCGGCGCTCTCGCCCCCTTCCGCCGCGGGCCCTTCGTCGACCGGCGCGCCATGAACCGTGCCGCCGAAGGCCTGATCGAGCGGTTCGACATCCGCTGCTCCGGGCCGGGCGCGCGCTTCGAGAGCCTGTCGGGCGGCAACCAGCAGAAGGTCGTCCTGGCGCGGGAACTGACCCTCAACGCGCGGCACCTCCTCGTCGCCGCCCAGCCGACCCGCGGCCTCGACATCGGGGCCACCCGCGCGACCTACGGGCACATCCGGGCAGCCGCGCGCGGGGGCGCCGGGGTCCTCCTGATCTCGAGCGAGCTCGACGACCTCCTCGCGATCTGCGACCGCATCGTCGTCATGTATCGCGGCCGCTTCGTCGGGGAGATGGCGTCGGGCAGCTACGACCGGCAGAAACTCGGCGCGCTCATGGCGGGGCATGTCACATGATGCGCCGCGCCCTGAATGCCTTTGACGCCGTGCCGCCGGTGGTCGTATCCGGCGCCTTCGCGTTGTTCGCGGTCGCCCTCATGGTCGCGGCCATCTCGCTCGCGGCGCCCGACGCGATCGAAGCCTTCGCGCGCGGCGCCTTCGGGTCGAGCTACGCGCTCGGCGCCTCGATCAACCGCGCCGCCATCCTCGCCCTTGTCGGCCTCGGCTTCGTCCTCGCCTTCCGAGCCAACCTCACCAACATCGGTGGCGAGGGACAGCTGGCGATGGGCGGCATGGCCGCGACCGCCGTCGCGCTGAAGACTGGCGCGGGCGACCTGCCCTTCGGCCTGGCTATCGCGCTGCCGGCCGTCGCGGGCGCGATCGCCGGGGGCTTCTGGGGGGCGATCGCCGGATGGCTCAAGGTCCGGCGCGGAACCAACGAAGTCATCAGCACCCTGCTCCTGAGTTTCGTCGCCCTCTGGATCGTCTACTGGACCGTTCACAGCGACGGACTGCTGCGCCAGCCACGGACCACGTCGACCTCCCTGCCGGAATCGGAGGACATCCCGATGTCGTCGGTGCTGCCGACCCTGGACCCGCCGCTCCATGTCGGCGTGATCGCCGTCATCCTCCTTGCGATCCTCGTGTATCTGGTCATGAGCCATTCAGTCTGGGGCCTGCGGCTTCAGGCGGTGGGGATGAATGCGCTGGCCGCGCGCCGGTCCGGCCTCGCCATCGGCCGGCTGTCGGTCGGCGTCCTCTTCGCCAGCGGCGCCCTCGCCGGGCTGGGCGGCGCCTTCATGATCCAGGGCGATCAGTACAACCTGAAGGCGGGTTTCTCCTCGGGCTACGGCATCGACGGCCTCGTCGTCGGGCTGCTTGCCCGCGGATCCGCGGCCGGCGTCCTTTTCTTCGCCCTGCTCTTCGGCTTCCTGCGCTCTGGCGGTATCGGGATGGAGATCGCGGCCGGCGTCCCCTCCGCCGTCGTCCTGGTCCTGCAGGGCCTCGTCATCGTCGCGGTCGCGGGGCTTGCCCTCCACCGGTCCGGCCAGCGGAGGGTCGCGGCATGAACGAAGTCCTGCTTGCCGGCCTCCTGGCCTCGACGGTGCGCCTGGCGACACCGCTCCTCTTCGCCGCCCTCGGCGAGGTCATCAGCGAGAGGGCCGGCCTTCTCAACCTCAGCCTCGAAGGGATGATGCTCGCCGCCGCCTTCGGCGGGGCACTCGGCGGGTATCTCACCGGATCGCCCTTCGCGGGATTGGCGATGGCGCTTGCCTTCTCGGTCGCGATCTCCGCCCTTCAGGGCTGGTTCAGCATCAACCTCAGGGCCAACCAGATCGTCGTGGGCATCGGCATCAACGTGATGGTGCTGGGCCTGACGACGGTCGCGGCGCGGGCCATCTTCGGCCGCAACGCCGGCTTCAAGGTCCCGGGTTTCGACAAGGTGGCGATCCCGGGACTGCACGATATCCCGATCATCGGGCCGGGCTTGTTCGAGCAGTCGGTCTTCGTCTACGCCGCACCGCTCCTGGCCCTCGCCATCGCCTTCTTCCTGTACCGGACCCACAGCGGCCTAGCGATCCGGGCGGCCGGCGACGAGCCGAAGGCCGTCGACAAGAGCGGCGTGTCGGTCGCCCGCCTGCGCTGGCGCGCGGTCCTCTTGACGGGTGTGTGCGCCGGTCTCGGCGGCGCGGTCTACTCGCTCGCCGACTTCCATACCTTCACGGAGAACATGACGGCGGGTGTCGGCTACCTCGCCATCGCGGCCGTCATCTTCGGCAGATGGCGGGTCTGGGCAACCGTGATCGCCTGCCTTGTCTTCGGCGCTGCATCCTCGCTGCAGTTCCAGCTTCCGGCACTGGGCATCGACTTCCTGCCCGTCGCCTTCCTGATCATGATGCCCTACGTGCTGGCATTGCTAGCCGTTTCCGGGCTCGTCGGCCGCCAACAGCCGCCCCGTGCCCTGACCCTGCCGTTCGGGCGGTAAAGCCTTCTGAAGCAGCGTCGACGCCTGTATCTCGAAAGCATCGCCTTTAGAT
>CAYGKX010000200.1:0-7446 GCA_964350225.1 uncultured Rhodospirillaceae bacterium
CCGGGACGCTCCGCCGCCAGGCTGTAACATTGCGTTCCGCCGCCGAAGAACAACCGCCAGGTCACGCAGAGCCGGCCGTTCTCCGCCCGCCAAGTACCCTGATCGTTGATGTTGATGTGGCGGCTGCTCCGCCAGCCGGACTCGACCGCCCACATGGCGCCGGTCACCGTGCCGTCCGGCTTGAACCGCCAGATATGCTGCTCGTTCAGATGGCCGGTCCAGATCTGGGCCCGGACCGTTGCGCCGGCCATGCGGGCCGCCATACCGGCGGAGGTTGTATCGGCTGCCGCGACGGGCGCGGCCAGCCCGGAGAGAATGAGAAGGGCGAGAAAGAGACGCATCGGATTGCTCCCTGTTTGATGGCCGCGCCCCCGCGGCTTGATGAGGGATACGCCGACGGGACCGGAACGGATCACGCCCAAGAGGCTTTTGCGAGCAGCCTACCGCGAAATCTGTGCATCGAAGGATGGCGCGCCGCCGGAGACGTTTGAAAAGCGAACCCAACGGGGGCGCACCGGGGTCAGGCGATAGCATTGCCGTTCGGCCTCGAACATCAGCTTCCAGCGGATGCAGAGACGGCCGCTTTCGACCTTCCACCGACCGGTGTCGCTTTCCTCATTGAAGCCGTCGCTTGCCTGGGTCCCATTCTCGACGAGCCAGTAGTCGCTTTCGATCGTGCCGTCCGCCTTGAAGCGCCACAGATGCTGCTCGTTGATATTGTCGTGCCAGATCTGCGCGCGCAGGGTAACGCCCGCGAGGACAGGCCGTTCCTGGGCGCCTGCGGACGGACCGACGATGGCCGACCCCGCCGCCATAAACAGCAGGAACAGGATGAACCGTAGCGCCGGCTCTGGTGCCGAACGAAACATGGTGCGTCCTTATGGGGTGGTGGACGGGCCATCACCCTGCGCCGATACCGGTTGGGCGGCAAATCACACCCGATCACGATCGGGTTCCGCCGCAGGGATGGGCGCACGCGTATGCGGCGGCTTTGGGGCCCGGCCTTCCCCTTCGAACGGAAACGCTCAGAGCTAGCGACGGGAGAAAGACGCCACGAATGAGGGGCCGCCGTCGAGACTGGTGAACCGGACGCGGCCGGGCGCGACCGGCGTCAGTTCGTAGCATTGCGGCTTGCCGAGGAAGAATTTGCGCCAGGAAACGCAGAGGCGCCCGTCGGCGACGGTCCAGCGACCTCGGTCCTGGGCACGCACGAAATCGATGCCGCGCCGGATCAGCCGCCGGGCGGAGAACTCACCGTCGACGGTGCCGTCGGGATGGAACCTGTGGATGTGGTTCTCGAGGAGAAAGCCGTCCCAGATCTCCGCGCGAAAGGTGGTGCCCGCGATGCGGGCGCGAAGGGCGCGGTCCGAGATGTGAGGTCCGGGCCGATAAGCGGCGGGAACCCGGTCGCCCGGCGCCTGAGCCTGAGATCCGGGGTACGGCGAGGGGGCCGTGTCGGCGAAAGAGGGGTTCGCGGTAACGAGGGCCCCGAGGCCCAGAAGAACGGCAAAACTGCGCATGTCGTGATCTCCGGTCCCACGCTCCCCCGGGGCACGGCATTGCCCCTTTGGTACGATGCGGGCCGGTCCCGCGTGCCCCGGCAAATTCTGCTGCGCGGGCACGGTCGGGGCCGGTCCTGTTCGGAATCCGGGCCCCGTCCGGAAGCCGGCCCCAATACCTGCGGGTCGAGCGATCAGGGATCAGCGCGGACTGATCGTCGCCTTCCACGTCACCCCGTCGGCGGTGTTGCGGGCGAGGTAGTTGTTCCGTCCCTGAGGCGCGATGGTGTAGCACTGCTTGCGGCCATCGTCCCACTTGCTCCAGGTCACGCAAACCGCGTTGCCTTCGATGGCCCATTTACCGCGGTCGCTGCCCTCGCGCGTGTAGGCGACGGTGCCGGCGTCGGTCTGACTGAAATTCCCGGTCACGGTGCCGTCGGTGTTGAAACGCCAGATCTCGTAGCGCGGGCGGCCCTGGGTACCGGGCGCAATCCGGCGCAGCTCCGCATTCGCGACCAGCGAGCGCAGGGCGCCCCCGCCGGCCCCGCCGGTGGGACCGCCACCTCCGCCGCCATTCTTCGTGGCAACGTCCGTTCCGCCGCCGCCGCTGCCTTCAGCCGCGACACGCGCCTCGATGGCCTTGGATCGGGCGGCCGGCAGTTCCTTTTTCAGGAAGACGGCCGCGATACCGGCATCGGCGTTACCGCCCTTGTCGGCCTTCTTGTACCAGTAGTAGGCGGTTTCCTTGTTCTGCGGGACGCCCAGCCCCTTGGCATAGAGAATGCCCAGACGGAACTGGGACCGCGCGTCGCCAGCCTGGGCCGACTTGGTCCATTCCTGAAGGGCGAGGGAATAGTTCTTCGAATCGAACGCACGCAGGCCGGCATAATAGTCGGCCGATGCGGGCGTTGACAAAGCGGCGGTCCCGACCGCGGCCGCCAGGGCCACGATGGATGCGCCGACGAGGTTTCTCAGTCGCATCTGATCGCTCCAGGTTCTTGTCTCTTGGGTCTTTTGTCGTTGGTTTTGCTGGCGTTTTTCGCCGAATGTTGCGCCGGTTGTAACACGCGCGCGCTGAACCTGCGATTAACGAAGCGTTCAGCGGAGGTTCGGCCCGGGCGGGCTCGGCAGAAGTCCGCCGGGGAGAAGTGCGACCTCGCGGATCAGTTTGCGCAGGACGACTTCCTCGAAGCCCGTCTTCTCGTCCGCGACCATGACGAAGGCGCCCGGGCCGCCAATGACCTCCCGCTCATAGTGTTTTTCCAGGGTTTCGCCATAGGTGCCGCGGAAACCGGTGCCGCCCCGCGTCTTGATCGCAAGGGCGTTGATCGTGATCCCGGCCTTCAGCGCGGCGTCGCGGACCAGCGGCAGCGGCGGCCCGTTCATCTGCGGCCCGTCCCCGGAAACGTCGATGATCTTCCGGGTGCCGTCATAGGCGTTGGTCTGGATCTCCTTCGTCGAGAAGGCGATGGCGGCGCTGATCGAGTTGTAGCCGAACACCTTGCGCGGCGCACTCATCAGCTTGTCGGCAAAAACTTTGGCGCTGGCGGCGTCGGACACGACATGCCAGCCCACGATGATCTCGACCGACGACGGCGCGGCCCACTCGACGAACAGGACCGCAATCTTCTGATGCTCCCCGCCCTTGATGGCGTTCAGGACAAGGGGATGCATGATCGCCCGGGCGTAGCCCCGCCGCTGCAGCCGCAGTTCGTTGTCGTCGATCGACCCCGACCCGTCGGACGCGAGCACGAGTTCAACGTCGACTTTCTCAGCGGCGCGAGTTGGCGCCTTGACGAGAATTACAGACAGCGACACGAGACACGCGACGAAGAAATGCATTCGAATTCCCCGACACCGGTGACCAGCCTTCCGACCGTATCACAGCGACAGGAATCCCCCGATCAACATTCCTCGAACTCGCTAGTCCGTTGTCCTTCCCGACCGGGCGGTAATGTTCGATACGGATGGAGGCCATCGATCGGCGAGCCATGGGCAGCCATTTGTCCCTGGACGACGATGTCATGTTGAAGGTCACGAGGAGCAGCCTGCGGCGCACGATGGCCATCGCCATCACATTGTAGACCGTCGTATCGGCTGCTCGGGATTCGATATCGAACAGACTGAAGAGCGTACCGCCGATAAGCCGCGTGCCGTTGTTGTGCCACCTTAACCCGGGCTGTCGCTCCTCCCAGGCGACCCTCAGCATGATGGAGGCATCCCGCAAGGAATAGGTTGCAAGAGGGCTCCGTACCAGGCGGGCTGTCACCGTCGCCCTGGCGGTTTTCGTTCCGTAGACGAGCCAATGGGCATTGCGGGTCCGGTACTTCGCGCCGACGACGCGCGCGGGAAGACGTCGAAACTCCGATGGAACCAGCAGGGACACGCGGCCGTCCGCAAACTGCCGACGCAGCATTCGATCGTCCGCCCTGGCCGCCCACCCCGTTCCGCAGAGAAAAGCGATCAGAATAAATCCGCGCGCGATCATGTCTTTCTTTCCCCGTATGGCTTACCGCCCGGATGATGGGACGGACTTTCCGATGCTGCATCATGCGATGCACCCACAGGCATGCTCACGAAGGAGGCCGCCAAATTCGTCCCGATCCGGACATCCCCCATCCCGGCGGGCGCAAGATTAATAAAATTTTAATGATAAAACCGAAAGCCGTCAAGAACATTATAAGAACACAAAGACTTTTTCACCCGCCTAAAGTTGTGTCTTTCCCGATCAGCACACCTGAGATAGCGTCGATCCGATGCGGCTCTCGCCACTGGAGGCCCTGCCTCACGCCCATCCTACCCGACCGTCAATCGCCTGTAGCCTCAAGGCTTTCCCTTGGTATTCAGCTCGATACCGTTCCTCTTTTATTTCCTTCCGGTCTTTCTGATCTGCTACCTGCTGATCGGCGGGAACGTATTTCTGCGCAATCTCGTCTTTCTTCTCTTCAGCTTGTTCTTCTATGCATGGGGCGAGGCGATCTTCGTTCTGGTGATGATCGGGTCGATCGTCGGCAACTACGCCTTCGGCCTGATTATCGGATATCGGCGGTCCCGGACGATCCTCGCGCTCGGCATCGCCTTCAACCTCGCGCTTCTGTTCTGGTTCAAGTATGCCGCGTTCCTTGTAGAAAACCTGACCGGGTTCGGTGCGGCGCTTGGCCTTGGCCGGCCTGTCACTGTCGACGTCCACCTGCCGATCGGCATCTCTTTCTTCACCTTCCAGGCGCTGTCCTACCTGATCGACGTATATCGTAGACAGGCGACGGCCGAGCGCTCCTTCTCGACCCTGGCGCTCTTCATTTCGATGTTTCCGCAGCTCATCGCCGGCCCGATCGTCCGTTTCCAGAGCATCCAGACGCAGTTGCACGATCGGAGTCTGAGCATCGACGCGGCCTATCGCGGGGCGCAGCTATTCGTCGTCGGGCTGGCCCAGAAGGTCCTCATCGCCGACACCCTTGCCTTTCCCGCGGACCGCATCTTTGCGCTGCCGGTCGACCAACTCGGCACCGGTCTCGCCTGGTTTGGCGCCGCCTGCTACACGCTGCAGATCTATTTCGACTTTGCTGGTTACTCCACCATGGCCATCGGCCTGGGCCTTATCGCGGGCTTCCGGCTGCCAAAGAATTTCGACTATCCCTACATCGCGCAATCGGTCACGGAATTCTGGCGGCGGTGGCATATGACCCTGTCGCGCTGGTTCCGCGACTATCTCTACATTCCCCTGGGCGGAAACCGGGAGGGCCGGTGGCGGACCTATCGCAACCTCCTGATCGTCTTCGTCCTATGCGGCTTATGGCACGGGGCGGCGTGGAATTTCCTCGTCTGGGGTCTGTGGCACGGCGGCTTTCTCGTGCTCGAGCGGGTCGGCCTCGGACGGCGGATCGGCACTCTCTGGCAACCGATCGGACATGCCTACCTCCTCCTTGTCGTTGTCATCGGCTGGGTCGTCTTCCGGGCGAACGACCTCCCCCATGCCGGCGCCTATCTCTTGCAGATGTCCGGCCTCGGGGCCGGGTCGGACGCCGCTGGACGCCTGGCGGAATTCGTCTGGCGCGACACCTACCTGCTGGCCGTGCTGGCGGTCGGCGCGATCCTGTCGACGCCTCTGCCGGCGCGGCTATTCGGCTATCGGGACATGGAGAATGCGTCGGCGTTCGAAGCGCAGCCCTTCGTGAAGCGCAGCCTCGTCTACGGGATCGGACCGATCCTCGCGCTGATCGTCGTCATCGCGATGCTGGGCCAGAGCTACAGCCCCTTCATCTACTTCCGTTTCTAGGGAGGCAGCAGGAAAATGGCTCCCTCCCGTCCCGGCCGCCGCAAGTGGCAAGTCCTTCGCGCCCTCTGGCTCGCGTTTGCGCTTCTCTGCCTGTTGGTGCCGGCCGCGCACCTGGCATATTCGCCGCTCCGGACAGTGCTGCCGGGCGAACAGCGCAAACCCGCGATGAAGGTCGACACGCCTCCTCGCTGGAGCAATACCAAGGCCTTCCGCAAGAGCCTCGACCGCTTTCTGCGCGACCAGTTCGTCCTGCGCCCGGCCTTGATCGGCCTACGCAACAGGACGATTTTGGCGTTGGGCATGTCGCCGACCCGCCGGGTCATCATCGGTCGGGACGGATGGTTGTTTGCCGGCTTCGACAACATTCCCTCGGACCTGCGCGGCCTCGGCGAGTTGAGCACGAAGCGGGCCCGGGCGGCGGTGGATCGCTGGACGCGCCTCGCCAGGCAAATAGAAGCACGCGGCATTCCCGTCGTCTTCGTGGTGGCGCCGAACAAATCGACGATATATCGGCACCACCTGCCACGCTGGCTCGATCCGGTGCCGTTCGCGCGGACCGACCTGGGACGTTTCCGCACAGCGCTTGCGGGCTCACCCTACCTGGCGGAAAGGTTCGTCGATCTCAGGAGGCAACTGCTCCCCGTTGCCAGCACAACGCCGCTCTACAAGCGCACGGACACCCACTGGAACGTCCTCGGCGCCTTCATCGCCTATCGGGCGATCGCGGAACGCGTTTCCCGGCGGCTTCCCCACTTTGCGCCGATGCCGCAATCCGCCTTCGATTTTCGCGCCGGCGAAGCCGCTGGCGACCTTGCGCGCATGATGAACCCGAACGCCGGAAAGCTGATCCTACCCAATGTCCGGTCGGCGCCGCGGCGCCCTGTTCCGCGCTTCAGCCAACGAAGGATCAAGGATCCGGGAAGTCCGTTTCCCACAAATATTCTTGAAAGAGTGTCTCGACGTTCCCAAACCGGAAGGAGGGTCGTTCTCATCGTCGGCGACAGTTTCGCAAACTATTTTGCGCCCTTCTTTGTCCTGCATGCAGACAAAATCGTGCGCGTGCATCACCGGGCCGGCGGCTGGCCGCGGTCGATCATCGACAAGGTCGAGCCGACCGTGGTTGTGATCCAGGTGGTCGAACGCTACCTGCGCCATTTTGCGCCGCGATAGGGTCCGGCAATCGCCTCAGCCGCCGACGGTCTCAGGCCACCTCGAACAGACCCGCCGCGCCCATGCCGCCGCCGACGCACATCGTGCAGACGACATATTTCGCGCCGCGGCGCTTGCCTTCGATCAGGGCGTGGCCGACCATCCGGGCGCCGGACATGCCGTAGGGGTGGCCGATGGAGATGGCGCCGCCGTTGACGTTCAGGATGTCGTTCGGGATGCCCAGGGTATCCCGGCAATAGAGGACCTGTACGGCGAAAGCCTCGTTCAGCTCCCAGAGGTCGATGTCGTCCATCTTGAGGCCGTTCTTTTCGAGGAGCTTCGGCACGGCGAAGACCGGTCCGATGCCCATCTCGTCGGGCTTGGTCCCGGCGACGGCCATGCCCCGGTAGATGCCGAGCGGCTGGAGCCCGCGCCGCTCCGCCTCCGTCGCCTCCATCAGGACGGCCGCCGAGGCGCCGTCGGAAAGCTGGGAGGCGTTGCCGGCGGTGATGTGCTTGCCTT
>CAYGKX010000201.1:0-7437 GCA_964350225.1 uncultured Rhodospirillaceae bacterium
GCCCAGGTTGCGCGCCGCGTCGTCCATATGAGGCGTGACGCGGGTAAGGCCGCTTTCCACCGCGCCCAGGGAGATCGGCAGGAAGCGGACGAGATAGGCAAAAAGCAGCGCGAACAGCGTGCCGCTGAGGAGCAGACCGGTCGAGACGCCGAAGGTGTCGCGGAAGAAATCGTCCAGCGCGTTATCGAAGGCCGCGAAGGGCAGCACGATCCCGACCGCGAGGACGGCGCCCGGCACCGCATAGCCGAAGGATGCGAGCCGCACGGCCGTGCGGACGGGCCGGCTGGGCCGCAGGCGCGCGGCATAGGCGAGTCCCAATGCGAGGACCACCGCGAGGACCGGCGGCAGGGCCGCCAGGAGGGAGGTGTTTGCGCTCAGACGCAGAAAACGGTCCTCCATTACCTCTCCTGCGGTGTCGACGGACCAGACGGTGAGCGCAGCCACGGGGACGGCGAAGCCGAGGAGGATTGGGAGGGCGCAGAAGATCATGGCCCCGGCAGCCTTCGCCCCGCGCAACCGGTAGTCCGGCAACGGCCTGTACCGGTTCGTCAGATGCATGTAGGCCGCCCTGCCCCGCGACCGGCGTTCGACAAACAGGAGTAGGAAGACGAAGAGGAGAAGGAGTGCCGCAAGCTGTGCCGCCGCGCCCGGGCTGCCGTCCGCGAGCCAGGTCCGATAAATGCCGGTCGTGAAGGTATCGACGCCGAAATACTGGACCGTGCCGAAGTCGTTCAGGGCCTCCATGAGCGCCAGCGCCGTGCCGACGGCGATCGACGGACGGGCCAGCGGGAGCGCCACACGCGTCATGCTGCGCCACGGCCCGCAGCCCAATGTGCGGCTGACTTCGAGGGTGCACACCGATTGTTCGAGAAAGGCCGCCCGCGCCATCAGATAGACATAGGGGTAGAGAACGAGCACCAGCATGACGATGGCGCCGGGCAGGCTGCGCACTTCCGGAAACCAGTAGTCCGCGGCTGAGGTCCAGCCGAAGACCTCGCGCAGACCTGTCTGGAGCGGGCCGGAAAAGTCGAAGAGCCCCGAATAGGTATAGCCGATGACATAGGCCGGAATGGCAAAGGGCAACAAGAGAGCCCATTCGAACAGGCGTCGGCCGGGGAAGGAGCAAAGGCTGACGAGCCAGGCCGTGCCGACACCGCCGATCAGGACCCCGGCGGTGACGCCGACCAGGATCCAGAGCGTGTTGCCGACATATCTCGTAAGGACGTTTTCCGCCAGATGGGCCCAGACGCCACCCGAACCGCCGAGGGCCACGACAAAGACCGTGGCGACCGGCAGGGCAACCAGAAGCGCGGCAAGGACCGAAAGCCTCGGCAGCCATCCCCCCCCTCCGCCGAAACGACCCGACCGGCGCAGGCCGCGGCGGCTATCAGGTTCCGGCGGCGGCGCGCCCGGTATGCCGATGGTTTCCAAACGAAATTCCACGCGAGGCGCATGACGGAGCATGCCGGATCAGGGTGAGGCCGAAACCTCGCGGCGAAAATATTGAGAGCGATTCTCACATGCAAGGGCGGCGGTGTCGCAGCCCCGCAGCACGCTGTGCAGGGCTCCGTTCCGCACTCAGCCTGTTTTACCGTCGTCGGACGCCGGTTCGAGGTCGTCCTCGTCCGGCATCTCGTCGCCGAGCAGGATCTCGTCCGCCTCCAGCGGCTCGTACCCGTCCGGCGGCGGCGCCTCCTCCTCGCTCTCGAGCGACTCCGTGTCCTCCGCCCGGAAGGCCTGGATCGCGGGGCGGGCGTCGAGGAACCCGGCGGCGCGCAGTTCCTTTGTGCCCGGCAGGTCGCGCAGGCTCTCGAGCCCGAAACTGTCGAGAAAATGCTCCGTCGTCAGCCAGGTGACGGGTCGGCCGGGTGTCCGCCGGCGGCGGCCCGGACGGATCCATTTCGCCTCCAGGAGAACGTCGAGGGTCCCCTTGCTCTGACTTACGCCGCGGATCTCCTCGATCTCGGCCCGGGTTACGGGCTGGTGATAGGCGACAATTGCCAGGGTCTCGATCGCGGCGCGCGAGAGTTTTCGTGTTTCAGTCTTCTCAATCTGCAGGAGGCCCGCGAGATCGGGCGCCGTTCGGAAGGCCCAGCCGCTACCGACCTGCTTCAGATGAACGCCCCGGTTCTCGTAGATCGCAGCCAGTTCGGCCAGCAATGCCGAGACGTCGGCCTCCTCGGGAAGCCGCTGGGCGATGGCGCGCTCCGTCACCGGCTCCGCCGCGGCGAAGACGAGCGCTTCGACGAGGCGAAGCTGCTGGTTGCGTTCCATCAGGCGTCCTTCCGTTCGTTCAGGTCTTCTTCTTCGTCGGCGTCCTCGGCGTCGTCGACCCGACCTTCGCCGGGTTTGACGAAAATCGGCCCGAAAGCGCGGTCCTGCCGTATCACGACCCGCCCGTTTTTCGCCAGATCGAGGCTGGCGGCCAGGGTCGACGCCAGAGCGGACCGCCGGTTCAGCCCCGATCGCAGGCTCGGCGGCAGGAAACTTTCCAGATCCCGCCATTCGGGGATGTCGCCCAGCATGGCCGCAAGGCGCATGCGTGCCGCCTCGACCGAATAGAGCTCGTTCGACGCCCGGATGTGCAGCACATTGGCGTTCTGGCGGTTCTTCTGCCGGCCATAGGCCGACAGAAGGTCGTAGAGGCTGGCCTCGAAGACCGTTTCCGTGACGATCCGCATGACTTCCGGAGCGCCGCGGCCGAAAAATTCCCGATCCTTCTGCGGCCGGGCCATCAGCCGCGCAGCGGCCTCCCGCATCGCTTCCAGCCGCTGGAGCTGAAAGCGGAGCGCCGCGGCGAGTTCCGGGCCGCTCGGCTCTTCCTCGTCCTTCGTCTTGGGCAGGAGCAACCGCGATTTCAAATACGCGAGCCAGGCCGCCATAACCAGGTAATCGGCCGCGATTTCCAGCCGCAATTCCCGGGCCCGCTCGATGAAGGCGAGATACTGTTCCGCCAGCGCGAGGATGGATATCCGCGTGATGTCGAGCTTCTGGTCGCGGGCGAGCGACAGCAGAAGGTCGAGCGGCCCCTCGAAGCCATCCAGGTTCAGGACCAGACGGTCGTCGTCCGCCACCGCGGCGCGCGGCGCGTCTTCCTCGAAATCGTCTACAGCCATGCCTGCACGACATCCGCCCCGGTCACGCTCTCGACCAACTCCACCACAAACTCGATCACCGGGTAGATCACATCGGCGAAGGGATTGATTTCGTGGCCAAGTTCGCGGCTCAGCCAGGGAAGCAGAATCAGGACGCCGATGACGATGAAGATACCGAAGGGCTCGATCTTGAGGAGCCGGTAGGCGAGCGGCCCGGGCAGCAGACCGACGGCGACACGGCCGCCGTCAAGCGGCGGCAGCGGGATCATGTTGAATACCGCCAGGATCGCGTTGATGTAGACCGAGACCGACAGCGCCCTGTGGACGAAGCCCGGCTCGGCGCCGGCTGGACCCATCAGCGCCAGAAGGATGCCGGACGCGAAGGCGAGCGCGAGATTGATCCCGGGACCGGCCGCCGCGACGAAGATCATGTCCCGGCGCGGGTTGCCCAGGCGCGACGGGTCGACCGGCACCGGCCGCGCCCAGCCGAAGAGGAAGGGCGCGCGCGCAAGCAGGAGGGCCGCCGGCAGGATGATGGTGCCGACAAGGTCGACATGTTTCAGCGGATTGAAGGTGACACGGCCCTGGGCATGCGCCGTCGGGTCGCCGAAGGCCCAGGCGACGAAACCGTGGGCCGCCTCGTGAAAGGTGATCGCGACGATCACCGGGATCGCGACGATCAGGACGTTGAGAAGCAGTTCGCTCGAATCCCCGCCCATGGTGCTCAGACCCTGGCCAGGAGCGTATCGACCCGGGCCGCGACCGCCGGTCGGTCGAGCGGTTCGGGATCGGTCGCAGCCGATATCCGCGCCCGGGCCAGCCGAACCGCCGTTGCCGGCGCAACGTCGCCCGCGGCCGCGGCAACGGCCGACATCTGGCCTTCGTCTCCATTGCAATGCAGGGCGATATCGCACCCGGCCGCCAACGCCGCGCGCGTGCGCTCCGCATAGTCGCCAGTCAGGGCGGCCATCGACAGATCGTCGGTCATGAGCACGCCGTCAAAGCCGATTTCTCCCCTGATCACCTCTTCCACGACCTTCTCCGACAGGGTCGCCGGCAGCTCGGGATCGATATCGGTATATAGAATATGCGCGGTCATCCCCCAAGGCATGTTGCGACAAGCGTGGAAGGGCTTGAAGTCGCAGGCGGCGAGCACCGTGCGTTCGGTGTCGACACGGGGCAAGGAAAGATGACTGTCGGCGCCGGCACGGCCGTGGCCCGGCAGATGCTTGATGACCGGCTGGACGCCGCCCGCGAGCAGGGCTTCCGCCTGTATGCGTCCAAGCTCGGCGACGACGGCCGGATCGCCTGAGCCGGCGCGGTAGCCGACGATGTCGTCCGCGCCGGGCGCGAGAACGTCGAGCATCGGGATGCAATCGACATTGATATCGAGTGCCGCGAGTTCGTCTGCCAGCAGGGCAGCGTTCAGGCGGACGGCCTCTCTGGCGGCCTCCGGATCTTTCTCATGGAGACGGCCGAACGGCGCCGCGGGAGGGCTTTTCCGCCAGACAGGCGGCTGCAGGCGCGCGACCCGGCCGCCCTCCTGATCGATCAGGATCGGCGCCTCGGGGTCGTCGACCAGCCCGCGCAGGGCATCGCAGAGGGCGCGCACCTGGTCGGGCGTCTCGCAATTGCGCCGGAACAGGATGAAGCCAACCGGGCGAACGTCACGAAAGAAGCTGGCCTCCCAAGCCGTTGGCTCGGGACCCTGGCAGCCGAAAATAACGGGGATCAATGGCGGCGAGGCCTCCGCGCGTCAGCCAATCTCATATATCCCTATACGCGATCAGCCGCGAACGAGCGAGCAGGCAATGCGCCTTTTGCCCAGCAGGTGGCACAGGCCCAGCACCTGATCCCGGCTTTCCAGCGGCCCCGCCTGCAAGCGATAGACATAGCCGCGGCTCCCGAGATTGACCCGCTCGATCACAACGACGAGGTTCCCCAGGAGATCGCGATGGCGGGATTTCAGCTGGAACCAGCGGCGCATGGCATAGTCGCCGGAGCGGTAGGAGCCGATCTGGATGCGGAAGGGCCCGATCAGGCCCGCCGTCGTGCGCGGCAAGGGCCCCTTGCGCGGCACATAGCGTGGAGCGCCGGTTGAGTTGGTCCCGGTAGAGCTGGTACCGGTTGGAGGTGTGCTGCGGGTCGTGGCCCGCGGAACCGTGGGTACCGGACGCGAAACGGACTTGCGCGGCGGCGCTGTATTGGCCGGCGCTTTCGCCACCGGCTTCGACACCGATCCGCCGGTGTCCCCGCCCGGCGTCACGCCGCTCTTGCCAGCCGACATCTTGCTCGGCTCGGTCGGTGCCTTTCCACCGGGGTCTTCGCCGGGCTTCTTGCCATAGAGAGGGTTCGTGATCGACGGCGGCGGCGGCGGCAGATCGCCCGCCCCTTTGGATGTGGCGGACTGTTTCGCCATGCCCTTCTTGTTCGGACCGCTGCTGGTCTCGAAGCGCGTATAGACTTCCTTGTCGCGGTGCGGAACCTTCAGGCCGCCGGGATCCTTGGGCGCGACCTTGTCTGGACCGTTGCCGGCTGTGATCAGGGGGGCGACACTCTCCGCTCCGCCGTCGCCGCTTTGGTAGGCGTACCAGATGCCTCCCGCGAGTGCGACGGCCGCGATGACGGATATTCCGTGCTTTACGATGCGGCCCATTGACAGTCCCCCTCGATCTCCCCTTGCCGGCGGCGCGTTCGTCGCTCCTGTCGCATCGGCCCGTTGGGCCGGATCACGACCAGATCAATGTTCGATCCGTTCGATCGGCACCGCGGCAAGTCGGTCAGTCCGACCCGAGTAATATACCGCTAAGATTTAGTTTACCGCATTTCCTCTACGGGTGTGACCCCAAAAATACCGAGTCCCGAAGCTATTACCAAAGACATGGCTCTGACCAGAGCCAATCGTGCCAAGGTAAGGGCCGCATCGTCTTCGCGGATGAAACGGAGAGACGGATCGTCCCGCCCCTTGTTCCATTGCGCGTGAAAGTCCGCGGCAATGTCGTTCAAGTAAAAGGCCAGGCGGTGGGGTTCGTGTGCTTCGGCCGCACTCTCGATCAGACGCGGCCAGCCGGCGATCTTCTTGACCAGCGCCATTTCCCCTTCGTCGGAGAGACGCGCGAGATCGGCAGCCGCCAATGCATCGTCCGACAGGTTCACACCCGGCAGCGCCTCCGCCGCCTGGCGGAAGACCGAATGCGCCCGGGCATGGGCATACTGCACATAGAAGACCGGATTGTCCTTCGACTGCTCCATCACCTTCGCGAAGTCGAAATCGAGCGGCGCGTCGTTCTTGCGCGTCAGCATGATGAAGCGGAGGACGTCCTTCCCCACCCGTTCCAGCACCTCGCGCATCGTCACGACCGTCCCGGCGCGTTTGGACATCTTCACCGGCACGCCGCCATCGGACAGGTTGACGAGTTGGCAGAGCTTGACGTCCAGCGCCCCTCCCCCGTCCGTAATCGCCTGGACGGCCGACTTCATGCGCTTGACGTAGCCGCCATGGTCCGCGCCCCAGACATCGATCATGGTGGCGAAGCCGCGCTTGTACTTATCGAGGTGATAGGCGATGTCCGCCGCGAAATAGGTCCAGTCGCCGGTCGATTTCTTCAGCGGACGGTCGACGTCGTCGCCGAACTCGGTCGCGCGGAACAGGGTCTGGGGCCGCTCCTCCCAATCGTCGGGCAGCTTGCCTTTCGGCGGTTCCAGGACGCCGACATAGATCAACCCCTTTGCTTCAAGGTCGGCCAGCGCTTCATCGATGGCACCGGCGTCGGCCAGTTCCTTCTCCGACCGGAAGAGGTCGTGGGTCACGCCGGCGGCGGCCAGGTCTTTCCGGATCTCGTCCATCATGAAGCCGACGGCGAAATCCCGCGCGGTCGCCCGCAATTCGGCGGTGTCGCTGGCGCGCGCCATCCAGTCCCGACCGAGGGCATCCAGACCGGCGCGGGCCGCCTCGCGCACTTCGTCGCCCGGATAGAGCCCCTCGAAATCGGTTTCCGATACCAGCTCGCCGAGCAATTCATGGGTTCGTTTCAGGAACGAAGCGATAAGAATATCAATCTGTCCACCGCGATCGTTCATGTAATACTCGCGGCAGACGTCATACCCCGCGAGTTCCAGGAGCGCTGCAAGAGCGTCGCCGACCACCGCGCCGCGCGCGTGCCCGATATGGAGCAGTCCCGTCGGATTGGCCGAGACATATTCGACATTGACGGGATGTCCCGCCCCCATCGTAGAGGCGCCATAACGAACCCCGGCCGCGATCGCGTCGAGGAGCGGCGCCTGCCAGATCGCCGGATCGAGCCGGAGGTTGAGGAAACCGGGCCCGGCGACCGCTACCTCG
>CAYGKX010000202.1:0-7417 GCA_964350225.1 uncultured Rhodospirillaceae bacterium
CGAGATCCGCGTCGGCTACAACCCCCATGTCATTCCCTTCAGCTACCACAACAGGACCGGCGATCTGGTCGGATTCGACATCGCCTACATGTACCGTCTGGCCCGCGACCTCGGCGTCCGGCTCCGCCTGGTGCCCTTCGAGTGGCGGGAGCTTGCGTCCGATCTTGAGAACCGGCGATTCGATATCGCCGTATCCGGCATTTATGTCACGGCGACCCGCCTCCGGAATTTCGACATCTCCAATGCCTATTTCAGCAGTCCGGTCGCCTTGATCGTGCGCGCCAAAATGGCCGACCGGTTGCTGACGCTGAAGGCGATCGCGGCTCAATCCAACTTCGTCGTCGCCGTGTTCGACGATCCTGTCCTCGTGCCGCTGACCAAGCGGATATTTCCCAACGCCACCATCAAGGTGCTGCCAAGCTATGCGGTGCTGGACCAGCACAACGATGTGGACGCTGCGATCTGGACGTTGGAACAGGCCAAGGCCTGGGCGGCGACGCGCGCGGACTATACGGTGGTCGTTCCACGCGATCTGGGCGGCCGTTTCCTGATCGGCTACCTGATGCCGAAGGGATCGACCGGCTTCCAGAAGTATGTCAACTACTGGCTGCAGCTTCAGCGTGCGAACGGCTTTGAAGCGGCCATGTCGCGGCTGTGGATGGAGGCCAAACCGCCCTTGGACCGCAAGCCGCGCAGGAGCCTATTCGGCCTTCCCCAGGGTCCGGAGCGGAAGTAACCCCGCTCCGCCGAGGATGCGGCACGGTTCGGCCTATCCGGTCTTGCGTGCGCTCAGGACCGTGCAACTCGGATTGGCGAGGTAAAACCCCATCTCCTCGGCCACCTCCGGCATGTCGGCCGGCAGTTCGAGAGGATGCCAGCGGATGTCGGTCAGTCCGGCACCGGCAAGGCATGCCTCATGCGCCGCCCGGCTCCATTGCCAGAGCGAGACCCTTTCGTCGCCGATGACGAGCGCCGCTTCGCCGCCCCCCAACGCCTCGTAGGTGAAGCCGCAGCGCGCCCGCAGCAGCGGGTCGGGCCGGGTGAAGTCGAAGTCCGGATTGATCGTGTAGGTGACGAACCGCCCTCCGGGCCTGAGGTTCCGGGCGATCAGCCGGCCCATCCGTAACAGGTCCTCCTCGGATGCCGCGTAATGCAACAGGTAAATCGCGGTCACGACGTCGACGGGAGGATCGATGGCGAAATCGTCCCGGGCGTCGAGCACGGCATAGCGGAGGCCGCACCGGCCGCCGGCCGCTTCGTTCAGCGCGACGGCGCGGCGGACCATTTCCGGCGAGAGCTCGCCGCCGAGAACCGACCGCGCGCCTCGTTCCATGAGCATGCGGGACAGGCGGCCTTCGCCCGCCGCGAGATCGAGAATGTCGAGGCCGTCGATCGACCCCAAGGTTTGGAAGAAGGTGTAGGTTTCGACGACGTTGTAGGGTTTCGCCGTCCGGCACCAGTCTTGATAGGTCTCCGCGAAGACGTCGTAGTCCGGCATGGCATTTCTCCGCGCCAGAATGCGGAAAGCTCGGGTTAGCCCAACTGTATCAACGAAAGGTCAGACAGTCGCGCCGGTATGTCGAGAAGGTCGCGGGATCGGCTTAGAGCAGACGGCGGCGCGTCCCTCTTTGACAGGACGAGGCGCGGCCGGCCACTATTCGACCCCTGGTCTCGCCGACATTGAAGAAAGGACCGACGTGAAGATCGCCGTCCCCGACCTCGTTTCGAACTCCTATTTTCCCGCCATCGCCGCGGTCGAGCTCGGCTGTTTTCACGATGCGGGGCTCGACATGGAGGTCGAGGTAATTTTTCCGGCGAACCGGGCGCAGGAGATGCTGCGCGACGGCGAAGTCGACCTTGTCGCGAGCTGCGCCCATGCCGCCGTCGCCGCCTTCCCGAACTGGGAGGGGGTGCGCCTCCTGTGCGCCCAATCGCGCGGCATGTACTGGTTCCTCGTGATGCACCAGGACTTCGAGGCGAAGCGGGGCGATCTGTCCGTCCTGCGCGGCAAGCGCATCGGGGCGGCGCCCTGGGTGGACATGGGTCTGCGCCAGATGCTCGCGGCCGCCGGGATGGCAGCGGAGGCGAACGACATCGAGATCGGCCCGGTCCCGAAGGTGGCCGATGTCGGCCCCAATTTCGGCCTGGGCGCCTACAAGGCGCTGGAGGCGCGGGCCATCGACGGTTTCTGGGCGAACGGAATGGCGGCCGAACTCGCGGTTACCCACGGGGTCGGCGACATCCTGATCGACGCCCGGCGCGGTGACGGCCCGGCATCTGCATTCGGCCTGACCTTCGCCAGTATCGCGGCGTCGGAGACGGGTCTTGCCGATAACCCCGATCTGGGCCCGGCCGCCATACGCGCGATCGAGGCCGCCCAGCGGCTGCTCCGCGAGGACGTCTCCCGCGCGGAACGGGTCGGCCGCCGCTATTTCCCGGACGAGGAGGCGCGCCTGATCGCCGGGATCGTCGAGCGCGACCTGCCCTGGTACGAGGCCGCGATCCGCCCGGAGGATATCGCCGGGGTGAACGGCCTGCTCCGCGCGCTCGGTCACCTTGACCGCGACGTGCCCTTCGAGGAGATCGTCTTCCGGAGCTGACCCTCGTCAGGAAGCAGCGGCCCCGGTGGGGGTGGGCGCGGGGACGGGGTCGGGGACAGGCGCGATGTTCGCGTCGCTCAAGGTCGTGTGGCTGATGATCCCGTCGATCACAAGTCCTCGGACACTCTCGATATGCTCTGCGGTCATGGCCCGGGCGTCGGCGGGCCGGTTTCCGACGACCGCCGCGATCAGGCCGTCATGCTCGGCCAGGAAGGCTTCCGGCCGTTCCCGGATGACGAACCCCAGGTGAAGGAGGCGCATCATCTCCTCGAGGATCTGGTCGATCGCCGCCGTCAGCCGCGCATTCCCGGCGGCCCGCACGATCTCCATGTGGAAGCGCCGGTTCGCGGCCATGAAGCGGGCCTCGCTTTCGATGTCGCCTGGCGTGTAGTTCCGGGCGCAGGCCGCATCCAGGGCCCGAAGGCGCCCGCCGTCCACCCGGCCGCAGGCCGCCTCGACCGCGGCGGGTTCGAGCAGCAGGCGCATGTCGAAGATGTCGCGCACCGACTGAAGGGTCACCGGCGAGATGATGTGGCCGCGCCGCGGGATCGACTGGACATAGCCTTCCTGCACAAGCCGGGACAGCGCGTGCCGGACCGGCGCCTTGCCGAGGTCGTAGCGGGCGGCGAGATGGGCCTCGCTCACCGACGTGCCCGGCGCCAGCCGGCACCAGACGATGTCCCGCTTCATCAGGTCATAGGCGCGGTCGCCCAGGCCCTTCCTGCCGTCGCCGTCATCCATCCGCCGTTCGCCTTCTCGCCGCGCCCTCTTGCCGGAATTGGGACCCTACCATCTATCGACATTTCAATACAAAATCTTTGACATGTCAGAGTCGCGTTCCTATGGTCGGCGAATGCTGGAGAACCCGAAAATCGGGGCCCGGAAAGCGGCCCGACGCGTCGCATGACGGCCCATCTGGAGACCGACGTCCTGATCGTCGGCGCCGGCGCCGCCGGCATGTATGCCGCCCTCGCCGCCGCGGGGGCCGGGGCCGGTGTCCTGCTTGTCGACAAGAGCCTCGTCGGCCGGGGCGGCGCCACGATCATGGCCCAGATGACGGTCGCGGCCGCCCTCGGCGAGGACGGCGACGACGACTGGGAGAAGCATTTCCGGGACACGATCGCGGCCGGCCGCGGCCTCTGCAACGCCGAACTCGCGGCGATCCTCTGCCGCGAGGCGCCGATCCGGATCCGGGAGATGGACGACTGGAAGGTCGGCTGGGCGCGCCGGGAGGACGGCAAGATCAACGGGGTCATGGCGCCGGGCCATTCCGTACCGCGCTGCGTCTATGTCGATTTCCTCAATACCGGTCCGGCCGTGGCCCGCACCCTCCGGACACGAGTGTCGAGAACCGACGGCATCCGGCGGGTCAGCGGCCTGTCGATCCGCGATCTGGTCATCCGCGACGGCCGGGCTGTCGGCGCTGTCGGCGTGAATGTCGACGATGGCGCGGTCGTCACCATCGCCGCCAAGGCCGTGATCATGGCGGCGGGCGGGCTGACCAAGCTGTTCCGCCGTAACAGCGCCTCCACCAACATGGGCGGGGACGCCTATGCCATCGCGCTCCGCGCCGGGGCCGCACTGGTCGACATGGAGTTCCCGCAGTTCTTCCCCATCGGTCATCTGGCACCGCGCCTGGTCGGCATGGACCCGATCATGTGGGACCCCTTCCGCTACAAGCTGGGCGGGCGCCTGCTGAACGGCCGTATGGAGGAGTTTCTCGAGAATTACGGCGAGTCAGATGGCGGCACATACACGGCGCCGCGCGACGTGACCTCCTACGCGATCGTCAAGGAGAACGAGGCGGGCCGCGGGTCGCCGGCGGGCGGTGCCTATCTGAGCTTCACCCACGTGCCCGAAGCCGACCTGCGCCGCGCCTTCGGACCGGTGATCGATCTTCTGGCGAAGAACGGCATCGACCTGACCCAACGGCCCGTCGAGGTCGCGCCGATCGCCCACTATCACATGGGCGGAATCCGGGTGAATGGCCGGATGGAAACGGACGTCAACGGCCTCTATGCCGCCGGCGAGGCGGTCGGCGGGGCGAATGGCGCCAACCGCCTGTCCGGGAACGCAATCCCGGAAGCCCTGGTCTTCGGCGAGCGGGCCGGCCGGTTCGCAGCGGAAGCCGCGATCGGCCGCCCCCATGGCTGGGACGCGTCGGCCGCGGCGCCTGCCCTGGCGCTGGTCGGGGCCGTGTCGGAACGGGCGGCGGCCGGCGGGCCGAACGCCCCCACCGCCATCGGCGAGGTGTGGCGGAAAGTCCAGGACGTCATGTGGGAGAAGGTTGGCCTGATGCGCGACGAACGGTCCCTGACCGACGCGCTCGACACGCTCCGGAAACTGCGCACCGAGGTCCTGCCGACATTGGAGCTGAGCCCCGGCGCCGCGCACAACACGACCGTCGAAGGCTGGTTCGACCTGCGGAACGCACTGGAGGTCGGCGAGACGATTGCCCTCGCGGCCCTGAACCGGCGCGAGAGCCGGGGCGCGCACCAGCGGCTCGACCACACCGAAACGGATCCGGCCCTGGCCCTGAGCCAGGTCCTGCGGCTGAGGGGCGAAACCGTCGTCGCCGACTGGGTGCCGCCGACCCCCGGCGAAACGGTGCAACTTAACGAGGCCGCCCGATGAGCGAGACGACCGCCAGGCTGACCGTCCGGCGCGGCACGCCGGATCGCGCCTTCGATCAGGACTACGATGTGCCCTACCGCGACGGCATGTCCGTCCTCGACGCCCTGATGTGGATCCGGCTCAATACCGACCCGACCCTCGCGGTGCGCTACAGCTGCATCAACGCAAACGCCTGCAAGGAGTGTTCCGTCCAGGTCGACGGCCGGACGACCTATGCCTGTACCGCCCGCCTCGGGCCTGGCGGCGCGCGGGTCGAGCCGATCCCGACAAAGCGGCTGGTGCGCGACCTCGTGACCGACACCCTGCCGCCGAAGGAACACCTTTCTTCCCTCCTCGACACCGAGGACTGAGGGCCGTCGGTCAGAACAGACCGGCGATATCCGCGATCATGCGCAGGGCGGTTACGAACAGGAACAGCGCGAAGGCGCGGCGCAGCGCTTTCTGGCTGAGCCAATGGGCCAGCTTCGCGCCCCAGGGGGCCGCGAGGACCGTCGCCGGCACGATCAGGACGAAGCCCGGCAGGCTGACATAGCCCAGGGTCCAGGGGAACGGCGCCAGTCCCTCCGCCCCGATCCCGCTGACGATGAAACCGATCGCCCCGGGAATGCTGATGACGAGGCCGAAGCCCGCGGCGGTCCCGACCGCCCGGTGGATGGGAAAGTTGAAGAGGGTCAGGGTGGGGACGCTGAGCGTCCGGCCGCCGATGCCCATCATCGCCGAAACGCCCCCGATCCCCGCCGGAATGCCCAGCGACGCCGGTCCCCTGGGCAGATCCTCCGCCAGTCGCCACCGGTCGGTCGCGAAGGCCATCTGGAAGGCGACCACAAAGGCGACGCTGGCGAAGACCGAGGTCAGGACCGCGGCCGGCGCCTGGGTGGCGAGCGCCGTCCCGACAAGCACGCCCGCCAGCATCGGCAGGCTCCAACGCCTCAACAGACCCATGTCGACCGAGCCGCGCGCCCGGTGCGCGAGGACAGAACGAACCGACGTCGGGACGATGGTCGCCAGGGATGTTCCGACCGCCAGATGCATCCGGACGGCCGGGTCGACGTTCAGAAAGTCGAAGAGGTAATAGAGCACCGGGACGATGACGATGCCGCCGCCGACGCCGAGAAGGCCGGCCAGGGTGCCGGCAAAGAGGCCCGTGACGATCAGGGCCGGGACGAGGATGGGCCAGTTGGCAATGGTGGGATCCAAGGCTCTGCGTAAAACTCCTGCCGAGGCAGAAAACAGGCAGCGGGGCCCGCGCGCCGGACCCCGCCCAATTCCGCCAGTGATGTGGGAGAGGATGGTCTAGAACATGTCTGTCCGATACGGAACCACTCTGATGCCGCCAGCGCCGCGTCGCCCAAAAAAGAAAGCGCCCCGAAGGGCGCTTTCCGATTGTCGCCGGGCGGGTTGCCCTCACGACGACCGTCTCCGGTCAGGCTTCCAGGTCGAACCGGTCCGCGGTCATGACCTTGTTCCAGGCCGCAACGAAGTCGTGGACGAACTTCTCCTTGTTGTCGTCCTGGGCGTAGACCTCGGCATAGGAGCGCAGGATCGAGTTGGAGCCGAAGACGAGGTCGACCTTGGTCGCGGTCCACTTCGCCACCCCGGACTTGCGGTCCTTGATGGCATAGACACCGTCGCCCGCAGGTTCCCACGCATATTTCATGTCCGTGAGGGCCTCGAAGAAGTCGGTCGTGAGCGCCCCGACGCGATCGGTAAAGACGCCATGCCGCGTGCCGCCGTGGTTGGTGCCCATCGCCCGCATGCCGCCGACGAGGACCACCATCTCGGGTGCGGTCAGGCCCATCAACTGGGTGCGGTCGAGCATGAGTTCCTCCGGCCCGACTGAATAGTCGGCCTTCACCCAGTTCCGGTAGCCGTCGTGAATCGGCTCCAGCACGTCGAACGCCTCCGCATCCGTCATCTCGTCGGTCGCGTCGCCACGGCCCGGCGCGAAGGGCACGCTGACGTCGTAGCCCGCCCCCTGCGCCGCCTGCTCGCCGCCGACATTGCCGGCCAGGACAATGACGTCGGCAACGCTCGCTCCCGCCTCGGCCGCGATCGGCTCCAGGACCGAGAGCACCCGCGCGAGACGCTCCGGTTCGTTACCCGGCCAGTCCTTCTGGGGGGCAAGGCGGATGCGCGCGCCGTTGGCGCCGCCCCGCATGTCCGACCCGCGGTAGGTGCGGGCG
>CAYGKX010000203.1:0-7330 GCA_964350225.1 uncultured Rhodospirillaceae bacterium
GGCGCGAGTTCAACGAGAAAATCGGCGTCACCGGCGTGGTCCTGACCCGGGTCGACGGCGATGCCCGCGGCGGCGCCGCGCTGTCGATGCGCGCGGTCACCGGCGCGCCGATCAAGCTCATGGGCATGGGCGAGAAGCTCGACGCGCTCGAGCCCTTCCATCCGGATCGCATCGCCTCCCGCATCCTTGGCATGGGCGACGTCGTCAGCCTCGTCGAGAAGGCGGCCGAGACGATCGAGGCCGACAAGGCCGAGGCGCTCGCCAAGAAACTGGAGAAGGGCCGCTTCGACCTCGAGGACATGCGCGACCAGCTGCGCCAGCTCAAGAAAATGGGCGGCCTCGGCGGCCTGATGGGCATGCTCCCGGGCATCGGCAAGATGAAGAAGCAGATGGCCGGCGCGAATATCGACGAGAGTCTCCTGAACCGTCAGGAGGCGATCATCAATTCCATGACGCCCAAGGAACGGACCAAGCCGGAGATCATCCATGCCTCGCGCAAGCGGCGCATCGCGGCGGGGTCCGGCACGACCGTCCAGGACGTCAACAAGCTGCTCAAGCAGTTCATGGAAATGAACAAGCTGATGAAGCGCGCGAAAAAGATGAAGGGCAAGTTCGGGGACATCGACCCGGAGAACCTGCCCGACGCGCTCAAGCAGCAGATGGGGAACCTCCCGGGCGGCATGCCCGGCGGCTTCCCCGGCAAGTTCAAGCTCTAGACCGAGACAACTGACCGAATTCCACGGATTCGCCTGACAAGGAGAGACACGAAAAATGGCATTGCGTATCCGAATGGCCCGGGGCGGCACCAAGAAGCGCCCGTTCTACCGCATCGTCGTGGCGGACTCGCGCAGCCCGCGCGACGGCCGCTTCATCGAGCGCATCGGCTCCTACAACCCGATGCTGCCGAAGGACCACCCGGACCGGGTGATGTTCGACCTCGACCGCGCCAAGCACTGGATGTCCCAGGGTGCGACCCCGTCGGAGCGGATCGCCCGCTTCCTCGGCAAGGCCGGCGTCATCGACACGCCGAAGGTCCCGGAGCAGACCAAGCAGCATCTGCCCAAGGCGAAGGCGCAGGAGCGCCTGAAGGAACAGGAAGAGAAAAAGGCGGCTGCCGCGGCCGCTGCCGAGGAGGCCAAGGCGGCCGCCGAAGCGGCGCCGGCCGAGGAAGCTCCCGCCGAAGAGGCTCCGGCGGAAGAGGCCCCCGCGGCCGATGCACCCGCCGAGGAGGCTCCGGCGGAGGACGAAAAGAAAGAAGAGTAGTCCGGCACGGACGGCGGGCGGACGCGCGCGATGGGTGCCGGAGCGGGCGGTTCGGACACCGCCGAGCGGGTTTGCGTGGGCGCCGTCTCCGGCGTCCACGGCGTCCGCGGCACGGTCCGGATCAAGCCCTTCACCGAGACCCCGGAGGGGGTCGCGGCCTATGGCCCGGTGACGGATGAAAGCGGCGCGCGGCGGTTCGAGATCGCCGTCGTGGGCGTCCGGAAGGGCATTGTCCTCGCCACCCTCTCGGGCATCGGGGACAGGGCGACGGCGGAAGCGCTCAAGGGTCTCCGGCTTTATGTCGAGCGATCGGCCCTGCCGGCGCCGGACGCGGACGAGTTCTACTACGAGGACCTGGTCGGACTGGCCGCGGAGGCCGCCGACGGGAGCGACATGGGAAAGGTCGTGGCAGTGTACGATTTCGGTGCAGGCGACGTGATCGAGCTGAAGGGGCCGGACGGCGGCGCAACCCTTCTGCCCTTCACGCATGCCGTGGTGCCGACAGTCGATATCGCCGGCGGCCGGATCGTCGTCGTCCCGCCGGAAGAACTGCCCGACGATGCCGAAGCGGGACAATCCGTCGTGAAAGATCCGGGGGAGGGGTCGGCATGATTGTCCGCCCCGTCCTGTTAGCGGTCCTTGCTGCCGCCGCTTCCATACCTTCCGCGGAAGCGGCGATCGGCTATCCCTGGTCGCCCGCCGCCGGCGCTCAGACGATCGCGCAGCGCTTCGCGCCGCCCGCCGGCTACCGCCGGGTGGCAGTCGCGCCCGGAACCTACGGTGCTTGGTTACGCGACCTGCCGCTCAAGCCGGCGGGAACCCCCGTGCGCCTGCACAATGGCCGTCTCAAGGGCAACCAGCGGGCCCACGCGGCCGTCGTGGACATCGACGTCGGGCGCCGCGACCTGCAGCAATGCGCGGACGCGGTGATCCGTCTCCGGGCGGAATATCTCTATGCCGCCGGCCGGATGTCGGAGATTGCCTTCCGCTTCACGAGTGGCGACGAGGCGCGCTTCAGCCGTTGGGCCCAGGGCTGGCGGCCGCGCGTCCGGGGCAACCGCGTCACATGGGAGCGCGGCCGGCCTTCAGGGACGGGGCGGGCGTCCTTCCGCGCCTATCTCCGCACCGTCTTCACCTATGCGGGCACCATCTCGGTCCGCCGCGACCTGTGGCATGCCGGCGTTGACGATATCCGGATCGGCGACGTGTTCGTCCAGGCCGGCTCCCCCGGTCACGCCGTCCTCGTGGTCGACCTCGCGGAGAACGACGCGGGGCGCAAGGTGATGCTGCTGGCGCAGAGCTACATGCCCGCGCAGGATATCCATGTTCTGCGCAATCCGAAGGGCCCCGGTGCCTGGTACGCGGTGCGCTTCGGCGCGCGGCTGGAAACGCCGGAGTGGACCTTTCGCGCGGGCGACCTGCGCCGGTTCCCGGAGGCCCGGCGATGAGCGCGGCCCGGATCACTCCCTGGCGCGCCAGCGTCCTGACCATCTTCCCGGAGATGTTCCCCGGGCCCCTCGGCCAGTCGCTGCCCGGCAAGGCGCTGGAGGCGGGGCTTTGGGCGTTGGAAACACTGGACATTCGCTCGTTCGCGCGCGATAAGCACGCCACCGTCGACGATACCCCGTTCGGCGGCGGTCCCGGCATGGTCATGCGCCCCGATGTCGTCGACGCCGCCCTCGCGGCCGCGATGGCCGAGGATGCGCCTGGTGACGCACAGGCGGACCGGCGGCCGGCCATCTACCTCACGCCGCGCGGCCGTCCTCTCGATCAGGAACTCGCGGCGTCGCTTGGGGCCGGACCGGGGGTGATCCTGCTGTGCGGCCGGTACGAGGGGGTCGATCAGCGGGTGATCGAGGCGCGCGGGCTCGAAGAGGTGAGCCTGGGCGATTTCGTGCTCGCCGGCGGAGAGATCGCGGCGATGGCGCTGCTCGAGGCGTCGGTCCGGCTTCTGCCGGGCGTCCTGGGCAGCGGCGCTTCGCTCGACGAGGAGAGTTTCGGTGCGGGATTGTTGGAATATCCGCACTACACGCGGCCCCAGAACTGGCAGGGGCGCCCGGTGCCGGAGGTCTTGCTGTCCGGGCACCACGAGAACATCAGGGCCTGGCGGCGGCGTCAGGCCGAGGCGACGACCCGCGAACGGCGGCCGGACCTGTGGGCCCGTCACGTCGCGGAGACAGAACGAGAAGGACGAGAAGGAAGCAGGCTATGAACCTGATCGAACAGATTGAGCAGGAACAGCTCGCCAAACTGACCGAGGCGGGCGACGTTCCGGAGTTCGGCGCGGGGGACACCGTACGTGTCCATGTCCGCGTCGTCGAAGGCAACCGCGAGCGCGTGCAGGCCTACGAGGGCGTGTGCATCGCGCGCAAGAATGCGGGGATCAATTCCTCCTTCACGGTGCGCAAGATCTCCTACGGCGAGGGCGTGGAGCGTGTCTTCCCGCTCTATTCGCCGCGCATCGAGAAGATCGAGGTGATCCGCCGCGGCCGCGTGCGCCGCGCGAAGCTCTACTATCTGCGGGGCCGCACCGGTAAGGCGGCGCGCATCGCGGAGAAGTCGGTCTATCGCCAGAAGAAGGCGAGCGCCGCTGCGGCCCTCGTCGCGGAAACGACCGAGGGCAATGCCCCGGCGACCGCAGCCGAGGCGTTCGAGGCACCGGAGGCGGTGAACGAGGCGCAGACGGCAGCGGCCGAGGCGCCGGCCAAGGAAGCCGAGGCGCCGGCCGGCGACGACGCCGAGAAGAAGGACTGACGGACGGGCGGCGCTCCCGCACCGGCGGGAGCGTCACTGGCCAGCGGAACGACGCGCCCCGCGCCGCATATCGCGGGCAGGGGCGGCAATCAGGGTGAGAGAAGACGCATGAGTAAGCCGCGTACCTTGTTCGACAAGATCTGGGACAGCCATTTGGTCGACGTCCAGGACGACGGCACCTGCCTCATCTATATCGACCGGCATCTGGTGCACGAAATCACCAGCGCCCAGGCCTTCGGCGGCCTCGAAGCGGCCGGCCGCACCGTGCGCCGTCCCGACCTCACCCTCTGCGTCGCCGACCACAACGTGCCGACCGATCCCGGCCGCGGCATGAAGGTCGACGACCCCGAAGCCCAGGTCCAGATCGACCTGCTGCGCGAGAAGGCCCACCAGTACGGCATCGAGCATTACGACATGGACGACCTCCGCCAGGGCATCGTCCATATCGTCGGGCCGGAGCAGGGTTTTACCCTGCCGGGCACGACCATTGTCTGCGGCGACAGTCACACCGCCACCCATGGCGCCTTCGGTGCGCTCGCCTTCGGCATCGGCACATCGGAGGTGGAACATGTGCTCGCGACCCAGACCCTGATCCAGCGGCCGCTGAAGAACATGCGGATCACCGTCGACGGCGCCCTGCCGGTCGGCGTGACGGGCAAGGACATGATCCTCGCCATCATCGGCAAGATCGGAACCGCCGGCGGCACCGGTCATGTCATCGAATATGCCGGCCAGGCCGTGCGCGACCTGTCGATGGAAGGGCGGATGACCGTCTGCAACATGTCGATCGAGGCGGGCGCCCGCGCCGGCCTGATTGCGCCGGATGAGACGACCTTCGAGTATCTGAAGGGCCGCCCGAAGACGCCGAAGGGAGCCGCCTGGGAAGCCGCTGTCGCCTACTGGAAGACCCTGCCGTCCGACGAGGGTGCGGTCTACGACAAGGAAGTGACCCTGAACGCGGCCGAGATCGTGCCGCAGGTCACCTGGGGCACCAGCCCGCAGGAGGTGATCCCGGTCACCGGCAGCGTGCCGACGCCGGAAATGGCCCGGAACGACGCCCAGCGCGACGCCTGGGCCCGCATGTACGAATACATGAACCTGAAGCCGGGCCAGAAGGCGACCGATATCAAGGTCGATCACGTCTTCATCGGCTCCTGCACCAACGGCCGGATCGAGGATCTGCGCGCCGTCGCCGCCGTCGCCAAGGGCCGCAAGGTCGCCGACGGGGTGCGGGCCATGATCGTTCCCGGCTCCGGTCTGGTGAAGGAGCAGGCGGAGGCCGAGGGCATCGACAAGATCGTCACCGAGGCGGGTTTCGAGTGGCGGGAGCCGGGCTGCTCCATGTGCCTCGCCATGAACCCCGACAAGGTGCCCTATGGCGAGCGCTGCGCCTCGACCTCGAACCGCAATTTTGAGGGCAGGCAGGGCCGGGGCGCCCAGACCCATCTCGTCAGCCCGGGCATGGCCGCCGCTGCCGCCATCGCGGGCCATCTGGCGGACGTTCGCGACTATTCCTGACGGTCGCGCCGGGCCCACGGGCGCGCCACCTTTCGGCCTCTCGTTCGATTGCCGCGTGGAATAACCGGGACCGAATATCGCGCTCATCCCGAGCCTGTAGAAGGATCGGATGCCGTGCGGTCCGGTTTCCCCCCGGGCATCCCCGTTTCCCGCAACCCGGTCTAAACGAAATCTTTCCCTCCACCGCGCGACGATCTTCGCGGCGCGCGGCGGATTCTGCTATGCTGCGCCGCATCAACACTCTCGAGGGGAGCCTAGAAATGACCTATCCGCAATGGTGGGAACGTCTGGTGGCGGGGATCATCGACGGCATCATCATGGCCATCGTGGTCTTTATCCTGAACCTGATTCTCGTCGGGATCGCGGGAACGAGCGTGACCTTCATCAAGATCATGATCATCATCTCCACCCTGATCAGCGTGGGCGTGATCGTGGCCTACAAGGTGATCCTCGAAAGCTCGCAAATGCAGGCGACCGTCGGGAAGCTGGTCTTCGGCATCAAGGTGGTCGACGGCGCAGGACAGCGTCTGACCCCGAAGCAGGCGCTGATGCGCACCTGGCCGTGGTGGATACAGCTGATCGCCATCCTGGGCGTCGTCATAGCTGGCACGCTCCTGAATGTCCTGGTCATGCTGGCGCTGATCGCCATCTTCTGCACCTTCTTCATGGACCCGGTCGGGCGCTGCATCCACGACCAGACCGCCAATTGCCACGTCATCAAGGCGGGCGAGGGCATGATCAAGACAAGCTGACGCGGAGGTGCCGTCGGGCAGGATGGGGACGGGCTTGTGCGCCCGGAATGGTGGGAACGGGCGGTGGCCGCCGTCATCGACGGCGTGCTGTTCGCCGTTCCCGGTTTCATCCTGCAGGTCGTCCTCATCCGTCTGGCCTTCGGCGACCAGACGCTGATGATCGCGATGGCCTGGCTTGCCATTCTGGTGAGCCTCGCCGGCTACGTGGTCTACAAGGCCTGGCTGGAAAGCCGCCCGCGTCAGGCGGCCATCGGCAAGATGCTGCTGGGGCTGAAGGTGGTGACAGCGGAAGGCGACCGCCCGAGCTTCCGCCAGAGCCTTGTCCGAACCTGGCCCTGGTGGTTCCTGGTGCTGACCGGCGTCGAGATCCTCCTCGGACTGGTCGCCATCGCCATCCTGATCGGCACCTATCTCTGGACCCTGGTCGACGGCGAGGGCCGCGGCTGGCACGACCGCACCGCCGGATGCGCTGTCGTGACGGACACACCGACGGCGTAGGG
This sequence comes from uncultured Rhodospirillaceae bacterium, assembly GCA_964350225.1. Classification (GTDB taxonomy): domain Bacteria; phylum Pseudomonadota; class Alphaproteobacteria; order Bin65; family Bin65; genus CAYGKX01. The sequence goes on from CAYGKX010000203.1 coordinate 6,788, forward strand.
GCGGCCCGTCGGCGCGCTCCCGATTCGTCGACGTGTCTTCCGGGGTTCGTTCGCCCGCCCGAAGGGGAGGGCCGGTACCGCCATTCGCTTCCCGGATCGCAGGCCTGCCATGCCGAAACGGCGTGCGGGCGGCTTGACCTGCGAGGCGCCGGGGGCTACCCATGCGGCCCAACCGACAGATCTACCGACGGAATCCGGGATATGGACAAGTTCACCACCCTCACCGGCGTGGCGGCGCCGCTGCCCATGGTCAATGTCGACACCGACATGATCATCCCCAAGCAGTATCTGAAGACGGTGAAGCGCACCGGTCTCAAGGTGGGCCTGTTCCACGAGCTGCGCACGGACAAGGACGGCAATCCGACGGGCGATTTCGTGCTCGACAAGCCGGCCTATCAGAATGCCCAGATCCTCGTCGCCGGCGAGAATTTCGGCTGCGGTTCCTCGCGCGAGCATGCGCCCTGGGCACTGCTGGATTTCGGCATCCGCTGCGTCATCGCGCCCAGCTTCGCCGATATCTTCTTCAACAACTGCTTCAAGAAC
>CAYGKX010000204.1:0-7327 GCA_964350225.1 uncultured Rhodospirillaceae bacterium
CGTCCTCGGGGATGCCCGCCTCGACCTTGCCGACGAGGTCGGCGCCGACGTCCGCACCCTTGGTGAAGATGCCGCCGCCGAGACGCGCGAAGATCGAGATCAGCGAGGCGCCGAAGCCGAGCGCGACGAGCGCGTCGACGAAGGTACGGCCCTTCGGCTGGATTACCTCGACGAGGAAGACGAAATAGCCGGCAACCGCGAGCAGCGCCAGGCCGGCGACGAGCATGCCGGTGATGGCGCCCGCCTCGAAGGCGATCTTGAGGCCCTGCCCCAGTCCTTTCCGCGCCGCTTCGGCCGTCCGCACATTCGCGCGCACCGACACGTTCATGCCGATGTAGCCGGCGGCACCGGACAGAATGGCGCCGACGAGGAAACCGACGCCGACCCAGATGCCCAGCAAGAGCGCGACGATGATGAAGATGACGATGCCGACTATTCCGATCGTCAGATACTGGCGGTTCAGGTAGGCGCGAGCACCTTCCTGAACGGCGCTGGCGATCTCCTGCATCCGGTCGTTGCCGGCGCTGGCCGACAGGACGCTCCGGCTGGTCACGATGCCGTATGCCACGGCAACGATCGCGCAGATTAGCGCGAAATACGGGACGAACTGCATGGGAAAGGTGCCCTTGTGTTCTTGATTTCGAATTGGGGCGCCGCACCCGACAGCCACGATGAAATGGCAAAAAGTCGCGCGGGCAGAACGATACTGCCCGCGTCTCCCCAGAGGCACGGCGATAAGCCGGCGGGAACATGCCAGAAATCAAATCGGGGCGCAACGCCCTAAATCGCGGAGATTACAGCCGTTTTCCAAGGCCGGACCGGCCCTTCGGCGGCCCCTCGCCAGCCGCCCCGGGGCATCGGATAGGGATCAGAAATGCCGCCAGGATCGCGCCGAAAGGGCAAACTCCGCACCATCGCCGTCAACGGCGACCGTCCGCGTTCCTTCTTGGAAGACGCCGACCGCCGCGACGGCGATCCCGGCTTCCGCGGCCAGGCGCCTCACCTCGTCCTGCCGGTCCGGCGGTACGGCGAACAGGAGTTCGTAATCGTCACCGCCCGTCAGGCGCCGGGCCAGGGGGTCGCCGGATAGGCTTGCCGCGGCCGACGACGCCGGCACCGCCAGAGCCTCGAGGCGCGCACCGCACCCGCTTGCCGTGCACATGTGGTCGAGGTCGCCGATGAGCCCGTCCGAGATGTCGATACAGGCGGTCGCCGTTCCGACCAGTCGTGGCCCCAGCGCGGTGCGGGGCCGCGGATGCCGGTACCTGTCTTCGAGGAACTCCCGCGCCGACAGGTCCTCGACGTCGATTGCCCCCCGGACGCTGTCGAGGCCGAGAGCGGCGTCGCCGATCGTGCCGGACACGAAGATCATGTCCCCTGGCCGCGCCCCGCTTCGCCTCAGGGCCGCGCCGGCCGGAACCGAGCCCAGGGCGGTGATGGACACCGTGAGGGGTCCGGGCGTCCCGACGGTGTCGCCGCCGAGGAGCGACAACCCGTAGGTTTCCTGATCCCCCTTCAGCGCCGCGGCGAAACCGGCGACCCAGTCTTCATCGACCGCCTCGGTCAGAGCCAGGGCGACCGTATAGCCGACCGGCTCGGCCCCCATTGCGGCAAGATCGGAGAGGTTCACCCTCAACGCCTTTCGCGCCACGGTTTCGGCAGGGTCGTCGGAGAGGAAATGAACGCCCGCAACCACGGCATCGGTCGTCACGACGACCTCCCGTCCGGGCGGTAACGCGAAGACCGCGGCATCGTCGAGCAACCCGAGCCCCCCCGGCGCGGTGGCCAGCGGCGCGAAATACTGTGCGATCAGGTCGAATTCGCCCGGCCGAGCCATGGCGCGAAGCCCTCGCGGCGGGTCAGGGTTTTGCCGCGGCGTCCCGCGGCATGCGGTCGGGCATTTCCTCGGGCCGCAGGGTACGTGCCACCCGGTCCAGGAGCCCGTTCACGAAGCCCGGCTCCTTGCCCTCGAAGAAAGCGTTCGCGACGTCGACATACTGCGAGATCACGACCCGTGGCGGGATGTCCGGAATGGCATAAAGCTCGAAACAGCCAGCGCGCAGGATTGCCCGGAGGACGGTATCCATCCGGTCCAGCGACCACTCCTTCGTGAGACAGCCGCCGATAATCTCGTCCAGCTCGCCGCCATTTGCCCCGACCCCGCGGACGATCCTGAGGAACAGGCTGCGATCGGTCTCGCCGGCCGGTACGTCCTCGTCGGCCGGGCCGCGGCCGTCGAGGCGGAAGCGGACGAACTCCTCAAGGACCCGCTCTACCGTCGCGTCGGTCACGTCAATCTGGTAGAGCGCCTGCACGGCCGCCAGTCGGGCCGCACCACGACGAAGCGCCTGCTTCGCGCCCCCCTTTCTGGGCCGGGGGGCCGGCGCGCGTTCAGCCCCCGGCATAGTCGCGCTTCAGTTCGATCATCCGCAGGCAGGCCTCGGCCGCATCCTTGCCCTTGTTCTTCTGGTTCGGATCCGCACGGACGATCGCCTGCTCCTGATTCTCGCAGGTGAGAATGCCGTAACCGATCGGGACGCCGAAGCGGACGCCCAGGTCCATCAGGCCCCGTGCGCTTTCACCGCAAACATAGTCGTAATGGCTCGTTTCGCCGCGGATCACGCAGCCCAGTGCGATGAAACCGTCATAGCGGTCCATGGCGAAGCCGATGGTCGCGGGTATCTCGAAGGCGCCGGGCACGCTGACCCGGTCGAAGCTCGCGCCCGCGCGGCGCAATTCCGCCATTGCCCCTTCGACCAGAAGGTCGGCAATGGAACGATAATAGGGTGCCTCGACAATGAGGACATTCGGCGCGTCGGCCATCTTTACGTCTCACTCCCCCCGTCGCCATTCTCGTCGGTCGGGATCGCTTGGCGATCGACGACACGCAAGCCGTAGCCGTCGAGGCCGACAATGGTGCGGTTGCTGTTGGTAAGCAGGATCATCTCGCTGACCCCGAGGTCGACCAGAATCTGGGCTCCGACCCCATAATCGCGCAATTCAGGGCTCCCAGCGACCGGGTCGCCGGGGCTGTTGGCCGCCCGCTCGCGAACGTTCTCCGAGACGGAATAGACCCAGGGCTCACGGATCAGCACGACCACACCCCGGCCCTCGGCCGCGATCAATTCCATACTGGCCTGCAATTCGCCGACGCGGCCCTGCGTCCTGTCACCCAGCAGATCCTGGAAGACGTTCAGACGATGCATCCGGACGAGCACCGGGCCGTCCATGCGCAGGTCGCCCTTCACCAGGGCGAGATGCTCCGCATACGCCGCCCGGTTGACATAGACGTGCGTCCGCCATTCCCCGCCAAAGCGGCTCTCGAAATTCGTTTCCGTCAGCCTCTCGACGACCCTGTCATGGCGCCGGCGATAGGCGATCAGGTCGGCGATGGTCGCAATCTTGAGATTGTGGAACTGGGCAAACTTCACCAGGTCCGGCATGCGCGCCATCGTGCCGTCCTCGTTCATGATCTCGCAGATCACGCCCGAAGGATTGAGGCCGGCCAGTCGGGAGATGTCGACCGCCGCCTCCGTATGACCGGCCCGGACCAGCACGCCGCCCTCCCGCGCCATCAGCGGGAAGACGTGTCCCGGGATGACGATGTCGTGGCGGTTCTTTTCCGGGTCGATGGCGACGGCGATCGTATGGGCCCGATCGGCGGCGGAGATGCCGGTCGTGATGCCCTCCCGCGCCTCGATCGAGACCGTGAAGGCGGTCGAGTGACGCGACTGGTTGCGGCCGCCCGCCATCATGGGGAGACCCAGTTCCTCGATACGCTTCTTGTTGAGGGACAGGCAGATCAGTCCGCGACCGTATTTGGCCATGAAGTTGATGACCTGCGGCGTCGCCATCTGTGCCGGGATCACCAGATCCCCCTCGTTCTCCCGGTCCTCGTCGTCGACCAGGATGAACATGCGCCCGTTCCGCGCCTCGTCGATCACATCCTCGATCGGTGAGAGATATTGCCGATACTGGCGCCGTTGCTCGTTCATCATTCCTCTCCGCCCGCCGTCACCGGCATGGGCACGGCCATTTGCCGGTCAACGTAGCGTGCGAGCACGTCCACTTCCATATTTACCTTGTCGCCCGCGCGGCGGGCACCGAAGGCCGTAACCTCCTGGGTATGACGGATGATATTCACGTCAAACCGGTCCGGGCCGACCCCGTTCACGGTCAGGGAAACGCCGTCCAGGGCAACGGAGCCTTTCTCGGCGACGAAGCGGGCGAGCGCCGGTGGCAGCTCGAAGACGTACCGCGCGCTTCCGCCCTCTTCCCACCGGTCGAGAATCGACACCACGGCATCGATATGACCGGTGACGATATGACCGCCAAGTTCCTGCCCCATGGTCAGGGACCGTTCCAGGTTGACCGGGTCGCCGACCCGCCACGCCCCCATCGTCGTCCGCGAGAGGGTCTCGGCAGACGCCTCCGCCGAAAACCAGTCCGGACCGGTCTCGGTCGCGGTGAGGCACGGGCCGGAACAGGCGATAGAAGCGCCGATTTCGATCGTTGCGGTATCGAAGGCGGTCTCGAAGACGAAACGCGCATCCTTGCCCGCGCCGACCGTGTCGATCTCGCGCACCCTGCCGAGGTCGGTAACGATGCCGGTAAACATGCGGCCCTTCAGTCCTTCCCTTGCTCTCTCTCGAATATGTCGAGCCGATCCGCCCCCAGCGCCCGACTCGTCTCAATGCGGTAGCGCGGCGTGTCAGCCAGACGATCGATCCCCATCGGCCCGGTCGCGGCCAGCCCGTCCCCGCCGATCACCTGCCCCGCACGAAACCAGTAGAGCCGGTCGACCAATCCCGATGCGAGCGCCGTTGCGGTCACTGCGGCACCGGCCTCCACCAGAACGCGGGTCAGGCCGCGTTCCGCCAACATATGCATCACGGCACCAAAGTCGATCCGCGCGTCTGCCGAGGGCGTCTCGATCACGTCGACATGATCCGGAATCGGTCGCCGTCCATAGGCGCCGGGTCCGACGAACAGCCAGACCGGCCCGTCTTCCGGCTGCGTCGCCAGCCGGCAGGCCGCGGGAAACCGCCCCGCGCTGTCGAGCACGACCCGGACCGGCGGCCGCTTCGCCACGCCCGAAAGCCGGCAGGTCAAACGCGGGTCGTCGGCCAGGACGGTGCCGATCCCCGTGAGGACCGCATCGTGACGGGACCTGATGAGATGCCCCGATTGGCGCGCTGCCGGTCCTGTGATCCACTGGCTGTCGCCGCTGCGCGTCGCGATCCGCCCGTCGAGGCTTGTCGCCGTTTTCAGCGCGACGAAAGGACGGCGGTCCACGATACGGCTGATATGCCCGCGCGTGACGGCCTTCGCAGCCTCCGGCAGCACGTCGTCGATAACCTCGATCCCGTCCCCGCGCAGCCGGTCTATTCCCCGGCCCGCGACCCGGGGATCCGGGTCGTGACAGGCGACAACGACCCGCCGCACCCCCGCGTCGGCCAGGGCGTCGGCGCACGGCGGTGTCTTGCCCTGATGCGAGCAGGGTTCCAGCGTCACATAGGCGGTCGCGCCGCGCGCCGCATCGCCGGCACGGGTGAGCGCCTCGGTCTCCGCGTGGGGGCGCCCGCCGGGCTGCGTCCAGCCCCGGCCGACGATCCTTCCCTCGCGGACCAGAACGCATCCGACCGCCGGGTTTGGCCAGCAATTGCCCAGGCCGCGCCGGGCCAGGCCCAGCGCGATGCGCATATATCTTTCGTCGGTCGCCCGTGTCTCGGGGGGCCTAGTCGAAGTCGCGCTGTCCACCCTCGCCCGTGCCCAGGTTGCCGAGGAAGTCCTCGAAGTCCTTCGCCTCGCGGAAATTCTTGTAGACCGAGGCAAAGCGGACATAGGCCACCTGGTCGAGGCTGAGAAGCGCCTCCATGACGAGTTGCCCGATATGTTCGGACGGGATCTCGCTCTCGCCGGAGCTTTCCAGCCGCCGCACGATCGAGTTCACGATCCGCTCGACCCGTTCCTCGTCTATGGGGCGCTTGCGCACCGCGATGAGGATCGAGCGCATCAGCTTGTCCCTGTCGAAGGGCGCCCGCTGCCCGCCTTTCTTCACGACCACGAGATCGCGCAGCTGGACCCTTTCGAAGGTCGTAAAGCGCGATCCGCAGGCCGGGCAGAATCGCCGGCGGCGGATGGCCGAATTGTCTTCCGTCGGCCGCGAGTCCTTCACCTGGGTATCGTCATTGCCGCAAAACGGACAGCGCATGTCTCCCCAACCCCCAATTTCCGCGCGCCGGCGCCGCGCCTGTCCCTCGTTATGGCCGGTTCCTGCCTATGCCCGGCCGGTCACGCGCCCGGATAGACCGGGAAGGCCGAACAAAGCTTCGCCACCTCTGCCTGGGCGGCCTTCTCGGCGGCACTGTTGTCCTCGGCATGGGCCGCGAGGCCGTCGAGGACATCGACGATCAGCTCGCCGACCTTCTTGAATTCCGCCGTCCCGAAGCCGCGGGTCGTCGCGGCCGGCGAGCCGAGCCGGATGCCGGACGTCACCGTCGGCTTCTCCGGGTCGAAAGGAATGGCGTTTTTGTTGCAGGACATGCCGGCATGCTCGAGCGACAGCTCCGCCGCCTTGCCGGTCAGCCCCTTTGGCCGCAGATCGACGAGCATCAGATGCGTGTCCGTGCCGCCCGAAACGATGTCCAGACCGCCCGCATTCAGGGTTTCGGCCAGCGCCTTGGCATTGTCGACGACCTGCTGGGCGTAGACCTTGAATTCCGGGCGCAGAGCCTCCCCGAAGGCGACGGCCTTGGCCGCGATGACATGCATCAGCGGGCCGCCCTGTGAGCCGGGGAAGATCGCCGAATTGAGCTTCTTGCCGAGGTCCTCGTCGTTGGACAGGATCATGCCGCCGCGCGGCCCGCGCAGGGTCTTATGGGTCGTGGTCGTGACGACATGGGCATGGGGCAGCGGGCTGGGATGCACGCCGGCCGCGACGAGACCCGCGAAATGCGCCATATCGACCCAGAAGCAGGCGCCGACCGCATCCGCGATCTGGCGGAAGCGCGCAAAATCGATCTCGCGCGGATAGGCGGAGCCGCCGGCGATGATGACCGACGGCTTCTCCTCATGGGCCATGCGCTCGACATCGTCATAGTCGATGCGTGCGTCCTGCCGGCGGACGCCATACTGGACCGCGTTGAACCACTTGCCGGACATGTTGGGCGCGGCACCGTGGGTCAGGTGACCGCCGGCGGCGAGCGACAGGCCCATCACGGTATCGCCCGGCTTGGCAACGGCGAGCAGGACGGCGAGGTTCGCCGACGCGCCCGAATGGGGCTGGACGTTGGCGGAACTGCAGCCGAACAGCCCCTTCCGGCGC
>CAYGKX010000205.1:0-7321 GCA_964350225.1 uncultured Rhodospirillaceae bacterium
GGCGATAGGCGATCTCGGTGGTGCTCGTCTGGGTCTTGAGCCATTCGGCGGCCGCCCGGATATGGTCGGCCGTGACGGACCGCCCGTCTTCATAGCGCAGCAGGTTCTCCAGGATCACCTTGAGCGAATAGGGCAGCCTGGACACGTCCGGCAGGCCGCCGGCCATTGCCGCCTCGAGGCTGTAGTAGACGTAGCTCTTGCCGCCGACCTCCAGGGTCTTGCGGGCGTTAAAACTGTCTTGGGATCCGGTCGCGGGCATGTGGTGGCTTCTCCGTCTCGCTGGCACGGGCTTGCTTGGAATCGGCGCGCCCGGGAGGGCGCTGCCGCCGCCTCATTCTACTGTCGAAATATGAAGCGTTCCGGCCTGGGCAATGCGCGGGCTATACAGCATAAAGCCCGGAAGCTGTCCAGTGAGCCCACCCGCAACCCCGCCGCGACGCATTGCCGTAGGTCCGGGGGACGGTTAGGCTCGGTGCTCGATCGGAGCATTGGCGTCCCCGCATGGCAGAGATCTCCCCATTCCGCGTCCGCGCCGCCCGCCCAGACGAGGCGGTGCATCTGACCGATCTCTGTATCCGTGCAAAGGCCCATTGGGGCTATTCTCAAAACCTGATGGACCTGTGGCGCGACGAGCTGACGGTGCGACCGGAGGCCATCGAGACGGGCATCGCCCTGGTCGCCGAAAACGGCGGCGGAACAGCCGTCGGGGTCGGCACGATCGATCTCGGGCAGGACCCGCCCGAGCTGGACCTTCTGTTCGTCGAGCCGGCCTGGCACGGCCAGGGAATCGGCCGCACCTTGCTCGACGCGCTATCGGCCGCTTTGGCGAGCCGCGGGGCGACCAGCCTGACGATCGATGCCGACCCGAATGCCGAAGGCTTCTATACCCGCGCCGGCGCCCGGAGGGTCGGCGAGATCCGTTCCGCGGCTCCGCCCGGCCGCCGGCTGCCCCGCCTGTCACTGCCTGTGTCACCGGCCTCGCCGCCACCCCCGCAAGAGAAAGCCTGCCCATGACCGCACCCCGCGACATCCTGGATTTCTGGTTCAAGGAGGAGCACCGCGACCTCTGGTGGCGGAAGGACGACGCCTTCGACGCCGAGATCCGCCGGCGCTTCACCGACACGGCGGAGGACGCGGCGGCGGGCAAGCACGACAACTGGATCGCCGAGCCGGAGAGCGCGCTCGCCCTCGTCCTCGCCCTCGACCAGTTTCCCCGGAACCTCTATCGGGGCTCGCCGCGCACCTGGGCCCAGGACCCCAAGGCACGCGCGACGACCCTCGAGGCGCTCAAGCGCGGACACGATCTCGAACTGGCCGACATGCATGAGAAGCTTTTCATGTACCTTCCGCTGGAGCACAGCGAGAGCAGCGAAGACCAGGCACATTTCCTGCGCCTCCTTCTGGAGCGTATCCCCGAGCACGAGGGCGCCATCCGCTCCGCGCACGAACACAAGGCGGTCATCGACCGCTATGGCCGTTTCCCTCACCGCAACAAGATCCTCGGCCGCCCAAACACACCCGAGGAAGAGGAGTATCTGTCGGACCCGGACGTAGGGTGGTGAAGGGGCACACGCTTTAGCAGCCGCGCCGTCCCAGAGCAGCGAGAAGGCCCGGGTCACCCGCCCGGGCCTTTTTTGTGTCCGCGTCTGTCTTCGCGCCAAAGAGGCCCGATCGGCGATGCGCCCTGTGGGATTCGCCACAGGCGGCCGTTCAGGTTGGGCCGGCCAGGCCTGTGACGACTGTCACCCGAAGACGGTTTCGGGACGATAATTCTCTTTTATTTCAATGGATTGATCAGAGTCACACGCCACCCGCTTCCTGAACCGTGCCTGAACCGCCCGATCAGCGTCGGTTCAGCGCCGCTTTGGCATTCTCCGCGTCATCGAACGACGGGGCCCTTCCCAGCCGGAGGGCCCCACCAACACCGAAGACAAAGACCACAAACGCCACTGCACAGCGCCCGACAGGGAGCGCACACACATCAGGAGACCCGGACCATGAACACCAGGATCAAGAGCCTCATCGTCGCCGCAGGCCTCGCCGTCGCCGCCATCGGCACCACCGCCGCCACCGCCGCCCCGGCCGAAGCCAAGGTCATCATCAAGGTGAAGGGCAAGTACGGCAAGTTCGGCTACTACGGCTACAAGCCCTACTACGGCCACCGCTACGGCCGCCGCTGCAAGCCCGTCTTCCGCTACTTCCGCCACTACGGCCACTGGCACAAGAAGTTCGTCGGATGGCGCTGCTACCCCCGCTACAAGTACGGATACTACGGGTACGGCTACTAAGCCGAACACAAACAAAGAAATGAGAAAGGCCCGGGCAAACCGCCCGGGCCTTTTTCGTGCCTGGTAGAGGGAAAACGCCGCGATCAGTAGACCGCGCGAACCTCCGACACCTCCGGGATATAGTGGCGCAGCATGTTCTCGATGCCCGCCTTGAGGGCCGCGGTCGAGGACGGGCAGCCGGCGCAGGCGCCCTGCATCGTGAGGTAGACCACCCCGCGCTCGAAACCGTGGAACTGGATATCGCCGCCGTCCATTGCGACGGCCGGGCGGATGCGCGTGTCCAGGAGTTCCTTGATCTGGCCGACGACCGGATCGTCGTCGTCGCTCGCCTGGCTCGAATTGTCGGTATGCTCCAGCATCACCGGCCGTCCGGCGGCGAAATGCTCCATGATCGCGCCCAGAATCGCCGGTTTTATGATGGCCCATTCGGCCTCGGCCGACTTGGTTACCGTCACGAAGTCCTGCCCGAAGAAAACCCCCGCCACGCCGTCGACGTTGAACAGCGACTGGGCCAACGGCGACTTGCCGGCCGCGCTGTCGGCCGAGGGGAAATCCGCCGTGCCGCTTTCCAGCACCGTCCGCCCCGGCAGGAATTTCAGGGTCACGGGGTTCGGCGTTTCTTCGGTCTGAATGAACATCTGCATCTCCGTTTCCGGGCCCGCTTCCGGTGCGCGCCCGACGTGGAACATAGGTGGGCCGATTGACGAACGAGGTCAAGAGCCCGATATATCCGCCCGGTGCCGTCGGCGAGCAGAGACACAGGATCGGGAAACGGTCGGGGAATGTCGGAGAGCGGGGACATCAAGGACGCGTCATTTCGCCAGTGGCTGGTCGTCGAAGGCGGCCGGACCGTGACGACGCGTGCCTTTCTCGCAACGCTCGCCGAGGGTCTCGTCGCCCACGGACTGCCGGTCGACCGGATGCTGTTGAGTGTCCGGACCATTCATCCCCAGATCCTGGCCACGGGGTATCTTTGGAACGCCGGCCACGATGTCGTTGAGGTCGACCGGAGCTACGACATCCTGAATGCGCCGGAGTATCTGGATTCGCCTTTCAGAATGATCCACGAAGGCGCGGCCAGGGTTCGGCGGCGCCTCACGGGCCCGAACGCCTGTATCGACATGCCCCTGATGACGGAACTCGTCCGCGAGGGCTTTACCGACTATGTCGGCCTTCAGTTCGTCATGTCGGATGGAACCCGCGATGCCATCAGCATGGCGACCCGCCATCCGGACGGTTTCACGGACGAACAGATCGACTTTCTCCAGACCCTGACCCCCATCATCTCGCTTATCGTCGACCGCCAGTCGGGCGAGCGGACGGCGCGGACGCTCCTGGACACCTATGTCGGCCACAATGCCGGCGAGCGCATCCTGAAGGGAGAGATCCGGCGCGGCATGGGCCAGCGCATCCAGGCCGTCATCTGGTATGGGGACCTGCGCAATTTCACGGCCATGTCCGACAGTCTGCCGACCGACGAGGTGATCGCGACGCTCGACGAGTATTTCGAGCTGATGACCAGCGCCGTGCACAGCCATGGCGGGCAGGTCCTGAAGTACATCGGCGACGGCATCCTCGCCATCTTCGAGATCGGGGATGCAGCCTTCCGGCACTACGCCTGCCGCCAGGCCCTTGCCGCGGCGACCGAGGTGGAGGAAGGCATCGCCGCCCTGAACCGTGTGCGCGATACGGAGGGGAAGCCGCCACTCGATTTCGGGCTCGGCCTGCATGTCGGAGAGCTTGTCTACGGCAACATCGGCAGCCTCGACCGGCTCGACTTCACCGTGATCGGCCCGGCCGTGAATCTGACATCGAGGCTGGAGGCGCTGTCTTCCCAGTTGGGCGTCACGATCCTGACCTCTCGGGAATTCGCCGACACGGCCAGTACCTACCAGCCCTTCGTCTCCCTCGGCCTGCACGAGTTGCGCGGCGTGCGTGAACCGCAGGAGGTCTTCACCCTGCCGCGGCACGCCGCCCGGCGCGCGAATGTCCGCTGCGCGGAAGCCGGCTAGCATGCCCCGTCCCATCGACGCCCGCCGCTCCTGGCTCTTCGTGCCGGGGGCCGACCGCTCCGCCGCCGAACGCGCGGCCGAAAGCGGGGCGGACGTCATCATGCAGGAGCTGGAGGATTTCACGACGCCCCAGCGCCGTCCGGAAGCCCGCCGGCTGTGCGCGGAATTCTTCCAGATGTGGCGCGTCTCGGGGGCGTTGGCGGCGATCCGCATCAACCCCCTGACCGGGCCGTCGGCCGCCGAAGGCCGCGCGGACCTTGCGGCGGCCATGGCCGCGCGGCCCGACATCGTCCTGATGCCCAAGGTGACGCGGCCCGAGGAGGTCAGGAGCCTCGCCCGTGCCGTCGCCCGCCATGAGTTCGAGTTGGGCATTCCCCTGGGCAGCACGGAACTGGTTCCGAATGTAGAGGGTGCTGCCGGCCTGGCCCGGACACGGGCCATCGCGACTGCAGATCCCCGGGTCACCGCCTGCCTCGTCGCGAGCGAGGACATGGCGGCGGACCTGGGCGCGGAACGCGCGCCGGACGGACAGGAACTGGCCTGGGTCCGCGCGGCCTTTCATGCGGACTGCACGGCGGTTGGCGTCCTGTCGATCGACTGTCCCTATACCTGGTCCGACATCGATGGCTGTGCCGCGGAGACCCGCGCCGCCCGGCGTCTGGGCTACGGGGCGAAGAGCGCCGTCCTCGCCGACCATGTCGCGGCAATCAACCAAATCCTGACCCCCGCCCCGGAAGAGGTCGCGGAGGCGCGGCGGATCGTCGAGGCATTCGACCTGGCCCGCAAGGACGGTCTGGGGCGGGTGGAACTGGATGGATATGTCCTGGAACTGCCCGCCATCCTGCAGGCCCGCCGCGTTCTGGAACGCGCGGAAAGTCTCGGGATTTCTCCATGAGTGTGGATTTCGGCAAGACCGCGCGGGACTATGGCCGCTTCCGGGTCGGCTTTCCCGCGCCCTTTTTTGAACGATTGGTTGCGCTGGGCGTCGCGGCGCGCGGCACCCGCGCACTGGACCTTGGGACGGGCACCGGGACGGTCGCCCGCGGGCTGGCCGAGCGTGGTGCAGACGTGGTGGCGCTGGACCCGTCAGAGAGCCTGATGGCGGAGGGGCGCCGGCTGGACCGGGAACTGGGCATCCGCGTCGCGCGGGTCGGTGGCCTGGCGGAGGCCCTTCCCCTCGCCGGCGACACGATGGACCTGGTCGTCGCCGGTCAGTGCTGGCACTGGTTCGACGGGCGGGCGGCCGCGCTGGAATGCCGCCGTGTGCTGGTCGCCGGCGGTCATGTCGTCATCGCCAATTTCGACTGGCTGCCCCTGCCCGGCACGGTCGTCGCCGCGACCGAGGCACTGATCCGCAAGCACAATCCGGACTGGGACCTGCATGGCGGCACCGGTTTCTATCCGGACTATCCCGAGGTCGTCTGGAGCGCCGGCTTCCGCGCCATCGAGACCTTCAGTTTCGACATCGACATCCCCTACGACCATGCCGCCTGGCGGGGACGGATCCGGGCCTCCGCCGGGGTCGGGGCAAGCCTGCCGCTTCCCGCGGTCGCCGCCTTCGACGAGGAGCATGCCACGCTTCTGGCACGCGACTTCCCGGACCAGCCGCTGATGGTACCGCACCGCGTCTGGACCCTGATGGCCCGGAAGCCATAGAGCCTGTCTCCTGTAGCGACACTGCCCGGACTTCGCCCGCGCGCCGAACCGGGCCCCAATTTGGCCCCGGGTTTCGGCTGTAATCGCTTCGGAACGTGCCTACATACAGCTTGGGCAGGAGCCGGCTGGCCCGGCTGCGCCCTGCATGCCGAGCGCGAAACCGCGTCAGGGAGCGACGATGCGCGCCTATCCAGCCTTGGACCCCACGACCGCAACGGGCGATGACGACCACGAGGCGGAACCATCCGCGGTCACGGTATTCTACAATTCCGCCTGTCCCCTCTGCCGGACGGTGGTCGAGCGGTACCGCCGCGCCATGGCCGGCCGGGCCGATATCCTGTGGCGCGATGTCGCCCGCCTCCCGGATGCCCTGTGGGTCTTCGGCATCGACCGGGTGAGGGCGGCCCGCTGCGTCCATGTGGTGGACCGCGAAGGCCGGCTGCGCCAGGGAGTCGACGCCGCGATCGCGCTCTGGCGGGAGATGCCCGGCAAGCGCCGCTGGCGTGCACGGGTCCTGCAGGTGCCCGGTATCCACGCCGTGGCCCGGTGGCTGTACGCCCAGGGCGCCGTGCCCTGGACGGCCCACGGACATTGAGGAGGCCGGCCTAGCCGAAAAGCGCTTTCGCGCGGCGTTTCATCTCGTCGGGCGAGACCTCCTCGATGCGGGAGGCGAATGTCCATCGGTGGCCGAAGGGGTCCGTCAGGGAACAGGCCCGGTCGCCGTAGAACTGATCTTCAAGCGGCTTGACCACGGTCGCGCCCGCGGCGATGGCCCGCGCAGCGAAGGCGTCGACATCCTCGACATAGACCGAGAGCGTCACCGGCGAGCCCCCCAGGCTTTCCGGTCCCAGCACGTTCAGCTCCGGATACTCGTCGGACAGCATGAAGATGGACGGGCCGATCTTCAGCTCCGCATGGCCGATGCCGCCGTCCGCCATCTCGATGCGGAACACTTCCTCCGCACCGAAGGCCGACTTGTAGAAGTCTATGGCAGCCGCGCAGTTCCTGACAGCGAGATAGGGCTGAATGCGGTCGCGGTCCGCGGGTATGGGATCAGGGCTGGCCGGCATCGGCGTTCCTTTAAGCGAACAGATTGTCGGCAACGAAGGGGTTGGACTGCCGCTCCTGACCGAAGGTCGAAAGCTGGCCATGGCCGGGAATGAAGGTGATGTCGTCGCCCAGCGGAAAGAGCTTGTCCCGGATCGAGGCGATCAGGTCGTCGTGGTTGCCCTTCGGGAAATCGGTCCGCCCGATCGACCCCTGGAAGATGACGTCGCCGACGATGGCGAGTTTCGACGGCTTGTGAATGAAGACGACATGGCCCGGCGTGTGCCGCAGTTCATTGCGGGCCTTGAGTCCGCTGGG
>CAYGKX010000206.1:0-3462 GCA_964350225.1 uncultured Rhodospirillaceae bacterium
GCTGGGGGCGATGCAGGTTGGCATTCCGGTGATGCCGGTCTCCCCGGCCTATTCGCTGATGTCGACCGACTACGCGAAGATCCGCTTCATCTTCGAGACCTTTACCCCCTCCCTGGTCTATGCGGAGACGCTCGGACCCTTCGCCAAGGCCCTGTCGACGGTGGACCTCGCCAGCGTTCAGGTCGTCGCCCGCCATCATGCGGGCGAGATCCCGGGCACCTTCACTTTCGACGAGCTGACGGCGACGGCGCCGGGGCCGGCGGTCGAGGAGGCCTATCGTGCCGTCACGCCCGACAGTGTCGGTAAGGTGCTCCTCACCTCCGGGTCGACCGGCCTGCCCAAGGGTGTGATCAATCCGCAACGGATGCTGACCTCCAACACGTTGCAGGTCTCCCGCCTCTGGCGCTTCCTCGCCGACCGGCCGCCGGTCGTCGTCGACTGGCTGCCCTGGAACCACACCTTCGGGGCCAATTTCTGCTTCAACACGATCCTCGCCCATGGCGGGACGATGTATATCGACAGCGGCAAGCCGATCCCCGGCCGTTTCGAGGAAAGCCTGCGCAACCTGCGCGAGGTGCGGCCGACCATCCTGTGGAACGTCGCCCGGGCCTACGATCTTCTCGTGGCGGAGCTGGAAAAGGACGACGACTTCAACACCCACGTCTTCGGCGACCTGGACATGGCCTTCTACGCCGGCGCCGGGCTGCCCCAGGCGATCTGGGACAAGCTGGAGGTGATGTCGATCCGGGCGCGGGGCAGCCGGACACCGCTTCTGACCTCGCTCGGCTCGACGGAGACGGGGCCGTCGGCGATCTGTTGCCACTGGACATCGGACGTCACGGGTTCGATCGGCCATCCGGTGCCCGGCCTCGACGCCAAGCTCGTCCCCGTCGACGGCAAGTCGGAACTTCGGGTCCGGGGACCCAACATCACGCCCGGATATTACCGGGATCCCGCCAAGACGGCGGAAGCGTTCGACGACGAGGGCTTCTTCAAGATCGGCGATGCCGTCAAATGGGCCGATCCCGACGATCCGGATCGCGGCCTCATGTTCGATGGCCGGGTGGCGGAGAATTTCAAGCTCCTGACAGGCACCTGGGTCGCGGTCGGCAATCTGCGGCTCGCCGCGCTCTCCGGGACCGCTCCACTCCTCCAGGACGCGGCCGTCTGCGGCGAAGGGCGCGAGGAAATCGGCCTCCTCGCCTTCCCCAACCTGCCTGCCATGAAATCGCTTATCGGAGAGGCGGCCGACGGCATGGGACCGGACGAGATTGTCGCCGACGATCGGGTCCACCGGGCCGTTGCCGAAAAGCTCAGGGCCTACAACGCTGGCAATCCCGGCAGCTCGACGAAGGTCGCGCGCGTTCTCCTGATGACCGAACCGCCGAGCATCGATGCCGGCGAGATCACGGACAAGGGCTACCTCAACCAACGCGCCGTCCTCACCCGCCGCGCCGCCCTCGTGGAGAGGCTCTACGACGAGGAGCGCGAGCGGGAGAATGCCGATATCCTGGTTGTCTCCCACTGGCATTGACGGGACGGCACGGCGGTCGGGCTAGGGCGCGCGCCGCCTCAACCGACGAGCCTGCAGCTCCGTCGCGCCCCCAGGGTGAGAGGGTTCGGTCTTCGTGAAAGAACCAGCACCTGATCTTGAGGGGGACGCATAGCGTCCGTCTCGAAGGATGGGATGACGGGCCGAAGCGGGCGCCGCCCGCGTCAGTTTCCCCGCAGGCCTTGGGCCGTCTTGAAGGTCTCCATCACCCGCTGCGCCGCGCGAATGACTGTCTCGGCGGTTTTTCGCTCGCCCGGGGTGGGGGTGTCGTTGACCGTCGCGCCGGTGACCATGCGCACCAGCTTCTCGCCCGTGTAATAGCTGCGCATCTCCTTGGGCGGAGCGCCGGCGGCGCGTTCGTAGTAGAAGATCAGACGTCCCTCTGCGCTGAAGAAATACTCCTGATAGAAGGTCCGCGCGCTGGATGTCGTCTCGACCTCGACCTTGCGCAGGCGGCTGGGAAAGGGCTGTCCAGGTTCCCACTCGTACCAGAAGCGATAAATGACGCGGTAGTTGCCGACGGCCGGCCAGTTGTGGCCGCCCTTGTTGACCACCAGTTCGGACAGGACGATATCTGCGTCCTTCGCCGCCTCACCGCCCGTCTTCACCTTCTCGATCTTCGCACCGATCGCGCCGTAGTCGGCCCGGATCTTGGCGACGATATCCGTATGCCCCTTATCCTGGGCCAGCGCCGGCGACGAGAGCAGCAGGGTGGCAATCATCAGGACGGCGGCACGGATCATGCGGGGATCTCCATACGGTCGGCGCGGCGGTCAACCCTTGCGGTCGAAGCGGATATCCTGCTTGGCGAGGAAGGCCTCGATGCCGCGCTTGGCATCCTCGCTGGTCTGCGACAGGGCGGCGGCGATGTTCTCGGTGAAGGAACCCGACATGCGGTCCATGTCAGCGATCCGGGGCAGCGCGTTGATCATCATATAGTTCGATATCTTGGCATTGCCCGCGATATCGTCCGCCAGTTCCATCGCCTTGTCGAAGGCCTCGCCGTCACCGACCAGATAGTGGGCCAGACCCAGTTGCAGGCCTTCCTCCGCATTATACTTACGGCCGGTCAGCATCATTTCGCGCATCCGGTCGAAGCCGATGATCCGCTGCACCCTGACGCTCGCACCGCCGCCGACATAGATACCGCGACGCCCTTCGGGCAATTGGAAGAAGGCGGTCGGCTCCGCGACCCGGACATGGGTGGCCGTCGCGATCTCCAGACCGCCGCCGATGACGCCGCCCTGCAGGGCGGAGACGACCGGGATCGGACCGAACTCCATGATGTCCAGCGCCTCATGCCAGAAACGGGAGTGGAGGACGCCGTCGAAAGGCTCCCGCTCCTTGTGTTCGGCGAGGTCGAGGCCGGCGCAGAAATGCTTGCCCGCGCCGCACATCACGATGGCGGAAACCTCGTTCGGGTCGATCGAGCGCAGGAATGTGTCGATGTCCTGGATCAGGGTGTCGCAGACCGCGTTACGCTTCTCCTCGCGGTCGAGGGTGAGGACCGCGATGCGCCCCTCCTTGCGTACCGAGATATAGTCGGATTCGATGCTCTTCATGGTCTTCCCCGATGCCATACGCCTGTCTTTGCTTACGGTGCCGCGTGGGCGATTGCAACTCTCTCGGGGGACGCGCTTGATGCCAGCGGGAGGCAGGCTAAACTCCGGGCCGTCGCCATGAACACCCTGACCCCCCTTGCGGCCGCCTCGCCGGCCTATCTCGAAGAACTTCTGGCCCGTTACAGGCGGGACCCGAGTTCGGTTCCGCCCGATTGGCGCGCCTATCTCACGGGCTTCCTCGACGGCGCCGGCGAACTGCCGTCGCTTCCGCCCCGCGCCCCGGAAGACGGACGGTTGGCGGAAGAACGCGGCCTCCGGGTGCGCGAAGCCTTCCGCCGCTTTGGTCAC